>JAPOWL010000141.1:6713-26112 GCA_026707615.1 Acidobacteriota bacterium
GTCTGGCCGAGCGCGGCGAGCTTCTCGGCCTGCAGCAGTTCCTGGTTGATGCCGCGCTCGCGGGCCTCCAGCCTGCGCCGCTCGCTGACGTCCCGGAGCAACGCCTGGACCTGGGCGGCGCCCCCGTCGGATGGCGCGTCGAGGTTGGCCGTCACCTCCACCCAGATCGGGTTGTCGTCGGAGCGCCGGAGCCGCAGCACGTGGTCGGTCACGGCGCCGTCGCGGGAGAGCTGCTCGACGAACAGGAGGCGGGCCTTCGGATCCACGAAGCGCTCGCGCGCGAACGGCCGCACCTCCGAAGCCTCGGCCTCCGGGGCGTAGCCGAGCATCAGCTTGAGGTGCGGGTTGGCGGCGAGCGTGCTCCCGTCGTCGCCGTCGAGGGTGCCGATGTAGATGCCTTCGCGAGCCGCGTCGAAGAGGCGCGTCAGCGCGGCGGACAGGAGGAGTGAGGTGTTGCTCGCGCGATCGGCAGCGCGGGACACCACGGAGTATAGCAGCCGGCAGCTCCCGCTGCCGGAGCCGGTAGTGTCTCCGTCGAGGTGAGACACTACCGGGCGGGACGCGGCTCAGTTCGCGGGCGGCGCCGGGGTCGGCGTCTGGTTCGGGTAGCGGGCGTAGTCGCTCTCGATCGCGGCGCGGATGTCCTGCACCGTAGCCCCGGAGGTGTGAAGCTGCTGCGCCTTGCGCGCCACGTCGACGCAGATTGTGCACGCCATGCCGTGCGTGTCCCACTCCCGCACGGTCCCGTCGGGATTGCGGGACCCGACGAAGCAGTCGGCGTTGCCGCCGTGCCCGGCCGTCTCGCAGCCGCAGTAGCAGGGAACGTACTCCAGCACGTCCGGCCGGTGCGCCGCGAAGGTGTACGCGTCCCGGATGACCTCGGGCGCGCGCGGCACCATGTTGGGCACGAGCGGCAGGGGCGGCAGCACGGCCCTGGGGTCGGGTACCGGCGTCCGCTCCTCGGGCGCCGGCGGCGCGGGCGCCCGCTCCGGGAGGCTCGGCTCTGCCTGGGCGTCCCCGCTGGCCGAGGCGACCTCGAACTCGGCGGCCGTCGTCGCCGGCGCATCGCCGGCCGTGCCCGCCGGCCAGAACATCGCCAGCGCGCCCCCTGCAACGAGGAGCGCCCCGCCGATGAGGATCCAGGGAGGACCGCCGCCGGCAGGTTCCTCCGGAACGCGGCGTGAGATTTGCTTCTTGGTGCCCATAGGCCGGCATCATACATCACGGACGGAGTGAAGAGCGATGGCCGAGTCGAGCAGAGGCGTTGCCGTGGCGGCACCCCGCGGATCGGCGGATTCGGGCGGGTCGCCCGAAGTGCAGGGACTGCTCCGGCTGGGGTGCTCCCTGGCCGCCGCGGCGACGGCGGAGGGGCTGCGCGGCGCCCTGCGGGCCACCCTCCCGGCCCTGGTCGTGCCGGCCGGCGCCGCCTGGGCGCTCATCCGCATGGACGGGGTCTGGGTGGCGGTGGCCGGGGGCCGGCGCGAGGCCCCGCACCGTCCGCGCCCGGCGCTCGAGGCGGTCGCGGATCGTGTGCTGCGGCTCGAGCCGTCAGCGCTCGACCCGACCGGCGGGGTCGAGTGCGGGGGCCAGATCTGCTTCCCGTTGCTCGCCGGCGGTACCGTCGTCGGGGTGCTCGGGGCCAGCCGGGCGTCGGCTGCCGCGAGCGGCGCCCGTCCGCTGCTGGCCGCGATCGCCACCGTGCTGGGCCTCGCGGTCGGCCGCGTCCGGCTGCTGCTGGAGGGGGGATCGGCCGGCCGCGACGGGCTGACCGGCTGCCGAACGCGGGCCGGCGGCATGCAGGCCCTGGACGCGGCGCTCGAGCGCGGCCGGCGCGCGGGGAGGCCGGTATCGCTCGTGATGGTCGACCTCGACCACTTCAAGTCCGTGAACGACCGTCACGGTCACCTCTGCGGCGATGCCGTGCTGGCCGCCGTCGGCGCCCGGCTCCGCGCCGGCGCGCGGAGGGGGGACCTCGGGTGCCGTTTCGGCGGCGACGAGTTCCTGGTCGTGCTGCCCGACACCCCGCGGGACGGCGCGGCGCGGGTCGCCGAGGCGTTGCGGCGCGGGATCGGGAGCATCGAGGTGCCGTGGCGCGGTGCGCGGGTGTCGACCGCGGCGAGCATGGGCGTCGCGTCCGGTGGGGAGTCCGGCGGCCGGGCGTTGATCGCCCGGGCCGACGCCGCGCTCTACCGCGCGAAGGAAGCGGGGCGGAATCGCGTCTGGGTCAGCCGGGGCCGCCGCCGGGAAGGCGGGGGCCGGGCGCGTTCTATACTCCTGCCGTGACGACCACGCCGTTGGCGCTCCCCCTCGACCACGCGGCGATCGAGCGGATCCTCCCGCACCGCTATCCGTTCCTGCTCGTCGACCGCATCACCGAGTTCGAGCTCGACAAGCGCATCGTCGGCATCAAGAACGTGTCGGCGAACGAGCGCTACCTGGCCCAGCGCCCGGGCTCGCCGCCCGTGCTCCCCCCGACCATCCTCACCGAGGCGGTCGCGCAGGTCGGCGCCATCCTCATCCTGGCCAAGCCCGAGAACCGCGAGAAGCTGCCCTACTTCATGGGCATCGAACGGGTCCGCTACCGGCGTCCGGTGCACCCGGGCGACGTCGTGGTCATCGAGGCCACGGTCGACCGGCTGCGAAGCCGCATGGGCCGGCTGAAGGGATTCGCGCGGGTCGGCGACGCGATCTGCGTCGAGGGGACGATGACCTTCGCGCTCGGTTCCAAGAAGGGCGCCGCGAACGGCCGGCCGGTCGACGCGGCCGCATCCGGCTGAGACGAGGCCTCTCCACCACCCCCCGTCGCCAGCCCCCGCCTCCCGGGCACCCGGCCAGGCCCGGCCCCCGAGCGTCCTAACCTACAGGCGTCGATGTTTCGCAAGCGCGGCGGACGGCAGCCGGGCGGCTCCGCCGCCGGCGCGCGGCGACGCCCGGGAGGACGAGATGACACTACGAGCACAGTCGCGTCTGGTGTGGGCGGGGGTTGCGGCCGCGGTTCTTGCCGGAGCGCCGGCCGCCGCGTCGAGCGCCGGTCAGGACCAGGACCCCGGCGCCGGCCAGGAGCTGGTGTACCGCCTGGAGACCAGGCTCGATGCCGGCAGCCGGATCGGGGTCACCGTGCAGGACGTCGAGGAGGGTGCCGCGGACGCCGCCGGCCCCGTCGAGGGAGCGGTCGTGGCGGCGGTGCGGCCCGGCTCCGCCGCGGGCGACGCCGGCCTCGAAGCGGGCGACGTGGTCGTGGAGTTCGACGGGGAGCGCGTGCGCAGCGCGCGTCAGTTCGCGCGCCTGGTGCGCGAGACGCCCCCGGGACGAGAGATCGCGGCAACGGTCGTGCGGGGGGCGGAGCGGCGCGAGGTGCGCCTCGCGCCGGAGCCGGGCGGAGGCGGGATGGCCCTCCTCCCCGACGGTGCGCGGGAAGGGATCGAGCGCACCGTCGACGCCCTGCGGCGCCGGTGGGGCTCCGGCGCCGGCGAACGCCCGTTCCCCCGGGTGGAGATCCACTCTCCCCGCCGGCTCGGCGTGCGGGTCCAGGCCATCGAGGGTCAGTTGGCCGACTACTTCGGAATCGAGAGCGGATCCGGCGTGCTGATCACCAGCGTGGAGGAAGGCTCGGCGGCAGCTCGGGCGGGGCTGCGGGCGGGCGACGTCATCACGGCCTTCGGCGAACACGAGATAGCCGACGTCCGCTCGTTGCGCCGCCGGCTCTCCGCCGGAGCGGCCGGCGCGGACGTCGTCCTCACGGTGGTGCGCGATCGCATGGAGACCCGGGTCACGGCGCAACTCGAGGCGCGGGAGCGGGAGGGACGCCGGGAGCGGGTGCGGATCTGACGCGGCGGCCGGTCAGGCTTGCGCCCGCTGGCTCCCGGGGGCCGCCGCGGCGTCGGGGGCTACGAGGGTGGCGAGCTGGGCGGCGATGATGCGGGTGAGCGACTGCACGTCCCGCCTGGCCTCCCACCCTTCGCGGAGCTCCGCCGAGAGCACGCCGAAGCAGTTGATCGACGAGATCAGGGGCGCCACGATTGCCCCCGACCCGGTCGAGTCGGCGGGGACGACGTGCATCCGCCCCTCCCGGAACGCGGAGGCGGTGGCGTTCTCGCTGTCGTGCGGAATCGCGCCGAGCCGGGCGATCATCGCCTGGGAGTAGCCGTGGCAGACGGCCGGGCGAAGCGCCTCCCCGCTGCCGTCGTTCACCCAGACGATCATGCCGGAGGCGTTGAGCAGCTCGGCCGCGCGGCCGAGCAGGTCCGGCAGCTCCGTGGCGCTCGCCAGCGAGCCGAGGTCCGTGCAGACGACGGCCGCGGCCGGGAGGTCGAGCTCGGGCACGACCGGCTCGGGGGCCGGCGCGTCGGCGGCCGCGGCCGGGCTCACGTCCTCCTCCGTGTCCGCGGTCAGGGTCAGATCGAGCAGGCTGCTGCCGGTGGCGGGCTGCACTCCCGAATCGACCCCGGCGGCGGCGGGGTCGGCCGCGTCGTCGCCCTCTCCGTCGCGCGCCCGCAGGAGGGCCGCGAAGAACGTCAGGAGGGCCGCCAGGACTCCGCTGCCGGTGGCCAGGAAGAACGCCCGGGCCTGCGTGACGGCCTGCCGCGCGGCGGCGTCGTCGCGGGCGGTGCGCTCGAGGCCCAGCGCCCGGGCGACATGCCCGGCCGCCTCCGCGCCGAGCTCCGTGCCGTCCGCGAGCAGAAGGTCCCGGGCCAGGCCCGTCTCGCCCGCGGCGACGCGTTCCCGGGACGCCGCGCCCACACCCTGCAGGTCGCCGATGGCCTCCGACGCGGCCTCGATGGCGCGTGAGGCCCCGCTTGCCGACGCCAGCCGCGTCAACTCCGCAAGGCCGGCCGCGATGGCGTCCGTGTGCGCGGCGATCTGCTCGGCCTGGAAGGCGCGGTCGGCATCGGCCGCGATGTAGGCCAGTTGAGAAGCTCGCAACTCGGCGAGGGAAGCCGCGACCCCCCAGGCGTTTTCGGCGAACTCGCGGTCCCCGCCGCGCCCTTCGCCGATCTCGCGATCCAGGAGGGCGACCCAGTAGCTGGAGGCGAGCGCCACGCCAATCAGCGCGGTGAAGACGCTCACTCTCAGCCACCCAAGACGCATGCTCGTCGCCTACTATAGCACCTTCCAGCCGGCGGAGCCCGCTCCCCGGGCGCCCGCCGGCGTGTCCCACGCATGCAGGCAGGCATCATCGTCAATCCCTACGCCGGACGCAGGGGGCGGATCGCCGCCCGCACCGACCACCGCGCGCGCATGGCCCGCGAGGCGCTCGCCTCCTGCGGCATCCGGGGCGAGGTGGCGTTCACCGGCCGCCGGGGGACGGCTCGCGCGCTGGCCCGGTCGATCGTCGAGGCGGGCGCGACCAGCCTCGTCTGCTGGGGCGGCGACGGCACCGTCAACGAGGTCGCGTCGGAGGCGGCGCGCCACGGATTGCCGCTCGGCATCGTGCCGGGCGGGTCCGGGAACGGCCTGGCGCGCGAGCTCGGCCTCGAGCGGCAGCCGGAAGCAGCGCTCCGGACGGCCCTCCGCGGCGCGGAGCGCGTCCTGGACGCGGGCGAGATCGACGGCCGCTTCTTCGCGAACGTCGCGGGGGTCGGCTTCGACGCGCATGTCGCGGGCCTCGCCGAGAGGTTCGAGCGCCGGGGCGCGTGGTCCTACTTCGCGGCCGGCATCCCGGAGCTGCTGGCGTACCGTCCGTCGACCTACCGCATCCGCACGGGAGAGGATGTGTTCCGGTCCGCCGCACTGCTGGTGACCATCGCCAACGGCCGGCAGTACGGCAACGGGGCGGTCATCGCGCCGCGCGCGCGACCGGACGATGGGCGGCTCGACCTGGTCTGCGTGCCCGCGCTCCCCACCGCCGTCCTGTTCTGGCAGGCGCGCCGGCTGTTCACGGGCACGGTGGACCGGGTGCGTTGGGTGCGGACGGTGCCGATCGGCGACGCCGAGGTGAGCGGCGACGGGCCCCTCGCGTTCCACGTCGACGGCGAGGCGTGCTCGGGGGGCCCGAGCCTGCGGGTGCGGGTCCTCCCGCGCGCCCTGCGGGTACGCGTCCCCGCCCCGGGAGGCCGGCCGTGACGCCCCCGGCAGCGCAGTCGGGCCGCGTGCCCGACGCGCCTACGGGGCGCCGGCGGCCCCGGGCGCGCCGCCCGGACCCGGCCGCAGGATGGCGTACGCGGGCAGGCCGATGGCCCCGAAGCGCTCCATGACCTCGAACGCGGGCGAGGCGGACGGGTCCTCGGCCTGGAACTTGATCTTCACGTAGTCCTCGAGCGCCGTCTCGACCGCCGGGTCCTTCAGCGTGGTGCGGTCCATGATCAGGCAGTTCTTGCACCAAGTCGCCCAGACGTCGACGAGCACCAGCCTGTCGTCGGTCTCGGCGGCGGCCAGGCCCGGACCGAGCGCGGCGTACCAGCCGTCGTCGATGAGCTCCTGCACGCTCCCCGCCACCAGCTCCGGGTCGACCCAGCGCTGGCTGAACAGGCCGTAGGACAGGTAGCCGTAGTAGACGGCGGTGCCGAGGATGAAGACGCCGAACGCCTGCCGGACGCGCACCATCCAGGGGCCCGGCCGCGGCAGGAACGACAACCCGGCCCCGGCGACGGGCCACGGGATGGCCATCCCCACCCCGAGGAGGAACGGCAGGGCCAGGGCAACGGCAGTCCCGGTGGCGTAGAGATTGCTCGAGAAGACGATCACCTGAATGACGACCGGGGCGACGCAGGCGCCGGCCAGCAGGGCCGCCACGCCGCCCATGCCGAAGGCGACCGGGAGGGAGCCCGCCCCCTGCGGGCCGCCCGTGAAGCGGTTCTGGAAGCGGGAGAAGTCGATGGAGAGGCGGTCGAACATCGCCAGCGCCAGCACGACGAACAGCAGGGCGATGCCGAGGTTGAACCAGGGCGACGCGTTGATCGTGCCGAAGGTGCCCGCGGTCAGGATGACGGCGAGCCCGAGCACGCCGTAGACCAGCGCCATCGCGAGCCCGTAGGCGCTTCCGAGCACGAAGCCCCGCCGCCGCGAGCCCGCGCGCGCTCCGGCGCCGATGATCGCCAGGTTGATGGGGATCATCGGGAGCACGCACGGCGTCAGGTTGAGGGCCAGCCCGCCGATGAGGATCAGGGCGATGATGGCAAGCGGTCCGCGCCCCTCGAACCAGCCGGTCTCCGCCTCGCCCGACTCCGCGCGCTCGATGAACCCGAGGAACTCGTCCACGTCCGCGTAGCCGGCGGTCCCGAGCAGCTCGAAGCGCGCCAGCCGCGCGAGCCCACCGGGACCGTCCGCAACCGCCGGCCTCCCGGGGGCGGCATCGGCCGCCGGCTCGGCGGCGGGCGTCGGACCGGGAACGTCGACGGCATCGCCGGCGCCGGCAGCATCGCCGGCGATGGGCGCGAGCGCGGCGAACTCGAGGGTGTCGAACAGCCCCGCGCCAGCGGTCCGCGCGAGCTGCCGCGAGGCCGGGGCCACGGTCACGTCGAAGCGCACCGGGACCCGCGTCGGGAGATAGCACATCCTGTCGTCGCACGCCTGGTAGCGCAGCGAGCCGCCGACGGGGTAGGTGCCCGGCTCGCGGTCGCCGGCCAGCCGGAGCGCGGCGCCGAGGACGAAGTGCTCCTCGAACACCGCGAGCGGCTGCTCGGCGCCCTGCTGCTCGAGGAGGACCGGCGTCGGCCAGGCCACCCCGTCGAGGACGATGCCCTCGGGCGGCTCCAGGGTGAGGACGGTGGGAATCAGGAACGATTCGAGCGGCTCGTTGGAGTTGACGTGGAGTCCCGTGCCACGCGGCTCGAGCTGCGCCTCGAACGCCACGCGATAGGTTCCCCCGGCGTGGCCGGCGTCCGTCTCGGCGCGCTCGGTCAGGTCGAGCGAGATGCGCTTCGGCTGGGCCACGGTCGCGGCCGGTCCCGAGACGAGCAGTGCCGCGAGCGTCAGAACGGCCGTTCGTGTCGACATCACAACGCGTCTCCTGGTACGGCGTCCTGCCACGGCGCGGGCTCGCCGCCGTTCGTCGCCGCGACCGCAAGGTCGCGCTGCGGCCTCCGCTCGGCGCCCAGGCCAATCCTTCAGGAGCCCGCGCCTACTCCTGGGCCCGGAAGTCGGCCGTGAAGGACTCGATGGCGTCGTACAGCTCGTGGAGCTCGGCCGGCGGGGCAAGGAAGACGACGCGGAAGTACCCGTCCCGCGGATCCGTGCCGAACCCCGATCCGTAGACGCAGAGGATGCCCGTGGCCCGCAGCAGCCCGAGCACGTAGTCCTCGTCGGTCCGGCCCGGCGGCAGCTCGACCCTGGGCATGGCGTAGAACGCGGCTCCGGGCCGCACGCAGGACATCCCGTCGATGGCGTTCAGGCGGCTCGTCGTGACCTCCGCGCGCTCCTCGAGCTGGCGCCGGAACGCCTCCTGGTGGCTGCGGTCGCCGGTCAGGGCGGCGGTCACCGCGTACTGCATCGGGCCGACGCTGCACAGGCGGCCGTCGGCCATCTCCAGCACCGCGGCCAGCACCGCGTCGAGCCGCGCCCCGCCGCTGACCGCCATCCAGCCCGCGCGCCATCCGGGGGCCAGGTACGCCTTCGACAGCGACGAGAACGAGATGACCGGGGCGTCCGGATCGTAGGAGGCCAGCGGCCGCACCCGCCCCGCGTACGCCAGGTCCGTGTAGCCCTCGTCCGACAGCAGCACCAGGTTGTGGCGGTCGGCGAGATCGAGCAGCGCGAGCCGCTGATCCTGGTGGTAGACGGCGCCCGTCGGATTGTTGGGATCGATGACGACCAGGGCGCGCGTCCGCGGCGTGATCAGGCTCTCGACGTGCTCGACGTCGGGCTGCCACCCCTGCGCCGGATCGGTCCGGTAGTGGACGCCGCGCGCCCCGAGCTTGCTGAGAACCGCCGTGTAGAAGGGGTAGGTGGGCACCGGCACGAGCACCTCGTCGCCGCGGTCGCAGATGACCCCCAGCGTGAGGTCGATGCCCTCGGAAGCCCCCGCCGTGAGCACCACCCGCTCGGGCGAGAGCTGCAGCCCGCGCGCCCCGAACTCCTCGGCCACGGCGGCCCGCGCCTCGCCGATGCCCGCGGCGGGCGTGTATCCGTTGCGGCCGTCGCGCATTGCGCGCTCGACCGCCTCGATCAGGTGCGGGGGCGTCCGGAAGCCGAACAGCACCGGATCGCCGATGTTCAGGTAGCGCACGGCGCGGCCGCTCGCCTCGACGGCCCGCGCCTCGGTGACGATGTTGCGGATGGCATAGTCGAAGCCCGCGTTGCGGCTGGCGACGGGAATCGGATCGCGGACGCGGACGGTCGCCGGCGTAGGAACTGCCACATTGTTGATACTACCTCACATTCGGCATAAGCTCCTCCGCATGGCGATCCGAACGGAGCTCTCACTACGGCTGCAGAACAGCCCCGGCGCCCTCGACCGGGTCTGCCAGTGCCTGACGGACGAGCATGTGAACATCCTGGCTCTGACCGTCGAGTCCGGCGGCACGCTGCGGATGGTCGTCGACAACCCGCTGCACGCATCGGGAACGCTCGAGGAGCGGGAGTACGCCATCGAGCAGCGCGACGTGCTCTTCGTCCAGCTGCCCAACGACCCGGGGGCGCTCGAGCGGGCGGCGCGCATGCTCGCCAACGCCGACGTCAACGTCGAGTACGCCTACGGCTCGGTGCTCGAAGACCAGGTCATGACGGCCATCGTCGTCGGCGTCGAGGACGCGCAACGCGCCTCGATGGCGGCCGGAATCTGATTCGCCAGCGCCGCCGACCCGTCGCAGGCTCCGGGTCGGCCCCAGCCCCCACCGCCCAGGAGTTCGCGCCGCGGAACTCCACGGCGTTGCGTTCTGCGGCGCAAGCTCCTAGCGGGGCTTCACCACCGCGGCCGGGGCATCCTTCCCGGACGCGGCGGCGAGGGCGGCCTCGAGCGTCTCCACGAGCTCCCGGAGCGCCTCCGCCTCGGCGCCGGCCGCGTAGAGGATGGCGCGCGCTTCCTGCAGCGACGGCGCGGCCCACTCCTCGTCCTCGAACCGCACCCGGCCGTGCTCGTCGAACTCGACCAGCACGGCGTCCATGGGCTCCACGTAGAGGCGCATCGGATCACGCCGGCCCCGCGGGCTCGCTGGCCCGGCGCTTGCGCCGCGGTGCACGTGGCCCATCCTTCGGCGCGCCGTCCGCGGAGGCCGGCTCGACGTCGAACGTCAGCGCGTCGTCGGCGAGGCCGATGCGGACCGTGCCGCCGTGCTCCAGGCGGCCGAAGAGGATCTCGTCCGTCAGCGGGTTCCGGACCTCGGTCTGCACCACCCGCGCGAGCGGCCGGGCTCCGTACTTGCGGTCGTAGCCCTTCGCGGCGAGCCACGCGCGCGCCTCGGGATCGAGCGTGATGGCGACCCGGCGCTCGGCGAGCTGCGTCTCGAGCTGCAGGATGAACTTCTCGACGATGGTCTCCATCACCGCCGGCGAGAGCTCGCCGAACGTCACGACGGCGTCGAGGCGGTTCCGGAACTCGGGGCTGAAGATGCGCTCGATGGCCGCCTGCATCCGTCCGCGAGCCGCTCCCGCCGCGTCGTCGCCGAACCCGATGGCGCCGGCGCTGGCCTCCCGCGAGCCGGCGTTCGAGGTCAGGATGATCACGGCGTGCCGGAAGTCGGCCTTGCGCCCGCCGTTGTCCGTCAGCGTGGCGTGGTCCATCACCTGCAGCAGGATGTTGTAGATGTCGGCGTGCGCCTTCTCGATCTCGTCGAGCAGCACCACGGCGTAGGGGTGGGTCCGCACCGCGTCGACGAGCAGCCCGCCCTGCTCGAAGCCGACGTAGCCGGGCGGGGCGCCGATCAGCCGCGCCACGGCGTGCTTCTCCATGTACTCGCTCATGTCGTAGCGCAGGAACTCGTTCCCGAGGTGCAGGGCGAGCTGGCGGGCGAGCTCCGTCTTGCCGACCCCGGTCGGGCCCGCGAACAGGAAGCAGCCGGCGGGGCGGTCGGGAACGCCGAGGCCGGCGCGCGAGCGCTTGATGGCCGTGACCACGTTGCGCACGGCCTCTTCCTGGCCGAAGACGACGCGCTGCAGCGACTCCTCCAGCGTCCGCAGCCGTTCCTTGTCGGAGGACGTCGCCTGCTTCGCGGGAATGCGCGCCATCCGCGCCACGACACCTTCGATCTGGCTGGTCGTCACCTCCGGCACGGCGTCGGCGTCCTCGGCGCCGTTGGCCGGCCGCTCCATCGCCAGCACCGCCCCCGCCTCGTCGATCACGTCGATGGCGCTGTCGGGCAGCCGGATGTCCCGCAGGTGCCGCTTGGCGAGGGCTGCCGCCGCGGTTACCGCGTCGTCCGCGTAGGTCACCTTGTGGTGCTCGGCGTACCGGGGGCTGAGCCCCGCCAGGATCCGCGACGCCTCGTCGACGGTCGGCTCCTCGATGGCGACCTTCTGCAGCCGCCGGGCCAGCGCCCGGTCCTTCTCGATGTGCTTGTACTCGTCGAACGTGGTGGAGCCGATGACGCGCAGCTCTCCCGCCGCGAGCACCGGCTTGATCAGGGTGGCCAGGTCCATCGTGCCGCCCGTGGTGGCCCCGGCTCCCACCGTGGCGTGCACCTCGTCGATGAAGAGGATCGGCAGCGGCCGCTCGGCGAGGCTGGTGATGACCGCCTTGAAGCGTTCCTCGAAGTCGCCCCGGAAGCGCGTTCCCGCGAGGAGCGCGGTGGTGTCGAGGGAGTAGACCTCCGCCCCGGCCAGGGGCGCGGGGACGTCGTCCTCGAGCAGCCGCGCCGCCAGCCCCTCGGCGAGCGCGGTCTTGCCGACGCCGGCCTCGCCGACGAACACCGGGTTGTTCTTCCGGCGCCGGCAGAGGATCTCCAGGGTGCGCCGCAGCTCCGCCGTCCGGCCGATGAGGGGATCGAGCTTCCCCGCGCGCGCTCGCGCCGACAGGTCGACGGTATACGCCGACAGGGGATCCCGCGCCGACGCGGGGCCCTCCTCGCCGGCGCCCGCCTCGGCGCGGGCACCCTGCGTCTCCGTGTCGCCCGTGATCCGCGGCACCTTCGAGATGCCGTGCGAGATGTAGTTGAGGATGTCGAGCCGCGTGACGCCCTGCGCCTCGAGCACCTCCGCGGCGTAGGCCTTCGGCTGCTTCACGATGGCCGCGAGGACGTCGCCCGAGCGAACCTCGTCCTTCCCGGCGCTCTGGACGTGGAGCACGGCGGTCTGGAGCACGCGCCGGAACGCGAGCGTCTGGGCCGGCTCGCGCGAACGGTCCCCGCGCCCGAAGGTCTCGAGCGTGCCGAGAAACTCGTCCAGCGTGCGCCGCAGCGCCGGCAGGTCCGCCCCGCAGGCGCCCAGGATGCGCTCGCCCTCGGGCTCGTGAGCGAGCGCATACAGCAGGTGCTCCAGGGTCAGGTGCGTATGGCGTCGCGACGCGGCTTCCCGGTAGGCGACGTTGAGAATGAGCTCGAGTGACGCGCTGAACATCCTGTCCGCTCCGTCCGGCCGGGGCCGTCAGGTGTCTTCTTCGATGGTGGCCTGCAAGGGGAAGCCCGCGTCGGCGGCGAGGTCGCGCACGGTGGCGACCTTCGTCTCGGCCACCTCATGAGTGTAGGCGCCGCAGGCGGCCCGCCCCTGGGTATGGACGAGCATCATGAGCCGGAACGCCTCGGCGGGGCTCTTCTGGAACACGCCCTCGAGCACGCGCACCACGAAGTCCATGGTGGTGTAGTCGTCGTTGATGAGCAGCACCCGGTAGAGCCGCGGCGTCTCGGTCTTGTGGCGCTGCCGTTCGAGAACGCCGGCGCCGGAGTGCGGCTCGGAACCCTTGGCGGTCATCCCGGTCTCGACGGACGCCGCGGCGCGCGGCGACCTCTCCCCGAGCGTAGCGACACGCCTCGGGGCGGTCAAGGACTTCTCCGCCGGCTCCGGTGACCGTAGTACAATCCCGCCGCCGATGGAGACGATCGCGCGCGGCATTACCTACACGGATCTCCTGCACGCGGGACGGGCGCGCATCATCGCGACCGCGGTCCTGCAGAGTGCGGGCGGCGTGGCGCTGGTGGATCCGGGCCCGTCCTCGTGCCTCGATACGCTCCGCGCTTCCCTCGCCGACGCGGGCATCGGGATCGGCGACATCCGCAAGCTGCTGCTTACGCACATCCACCTCGACCATGCCGGCGCCGCCGGTTCCCTGCTCCGCGAGAATCCCGACATCGAGGTCTGCGTGCACGAGCGCGGCGCCCCGCACATGATCGATCCGTCGAAGCTGCTGGCCAGCGCCGCCCGCCTCTATGGCGACGCCATGGACGAGCTCTGGGGACCGTTCCTGCCCGTGCCCGCCGACCGGGTGCGCGTGCTCGCCGGCGGCGAGCGCATCGCGGCCGCGGATCGCGAGCTGGAGGTGGCCTACACGCCGGGCCATGCCTCGCACCACGTGAGCTTCTTCGACCGCTCGAGCGGCGTCGCCTTCGTCGGCGACGTCGCGGGGGTGCGCACGGGGCGGGAGCTCTTCGTGCTGCCCCCGACACCGCCCCCGGACATCGACGTCGAGACGTGGGCCGACAGCATCGAGCTGGTGCGCCGGTGGCGGCCCTCGACGCTGCTGGTGACCCACTACGGCGCCCACGAGGACCCCGATGCGCATCTCGACGCCATGCGGACGCACCTGGCGAAGATGACGGAGATCGCGCGCACCGTGGTCGAGGCGGGCGGGAGCGACGCCGCGCAGGCCGGGCGGTTCACGGAGTCGATGCGCGGGTACATGGAGCGCCACCTCCCGGCCGCGGAGGCGGACCTGTACGGATCGGCGGCGCCCCTCGATCAGTGCTGGCTCGGCCTCGCCCGCTACTGGCGCAAGCGAGGCGTCACGGCGCCGGCGACGGCGTAACGCGGGAGAGATTCCTGCGGCGCCCGTTCCCGGCGCGGGCTCCCGGCCGTTGCCGCTCGCGCTGCTTGACCCCGCTCCGACCATGTGCGATGGTCACGGTTCGAGCCATGAACCCGAGTGACCGTGTGCGCGGCCGCGGTCCTGAAGGAGGTTGCAGATGAGCTGTCGAAGCTTGCGTCCGCTCGCCATGCCCGCCCTGGTTCTCGCCGCCCTGACCCTGTTGGCGGCCCCCGTGGCGGGACAGTCCGGCGCGCCCCGGACCGCCTGGGGCGACCCCGACCTGCAGGGAATGTGGTCGTCGTCCGGGGCCACCCCCATGGAGCGGCCCGCGGAGTACCAGGGGCGGGAGCGGCTGACGGACGAGGAGGTGGCGCGGCTGCGGGGCGAGATCGCCGACCGCGACGAGCAGCTCGCGCAGGCGGACGCGCGCCGGACCGAGGCGGGCGGCAACGTCGGCGCCTACAACAACTTCTGGATGGAACGGGGCGCGCGCTCGAACCGGACGTCGATGCTCGTCGACCCGCCCGACGGCCGCTTCCCGCCGCTGACGGAGGCCGGGCAGTATGCGCGCGACAACCAGCCGCGCGGCGACGACACCTGGGAGGACCGTCACATCTGGGAACGCTGCGTCACCCGCGGCGGCATGCCCAATGCGATGTTCCCCCGCGCCTACAACAACAACATGCAGGTGTTCCAGGCGCCGGGCGTCGTCGTGATGCTCCTCGAGCAGGTGCACGAGCTGCGCGTGGTGCCGCTCGACGGCCGCCCGCACATCGCCTCGAACATCGGCCAGTGGAACGGCGACTCGCGGGGCCACTGGGAAGGCGACACCCTGGTGGTCGAGACGACCAATCTCGATCCCCGCGTGAGCGGGCTGCAGCCGTGGTCGGCCTTCAGCTCCTATGACGGCTCCGGAGAGGACATGCGCCTGGTGGAGCGCTTCACCCGCACCGGACCGGACTCGCTGGAGTACGAGGTCGAGGTCCACGACCCGCAGATGTACACGCGGCCCTGGACGGTCGCCTATCCCTTCATGCTGTCCGACCAGGTGATGTACGAGTACGCCTGCCACGAGGGCAACATCGGCATGGAAGGCATCCTCTCCGGCGGCCGCGCGGAAGACGCCGAGGAAGCCGCCGCGGCGGCCCGCTGACGAGCTGTTCGAGCGCCCTCGCAGCGGACGTGGAGGTGAGGGGCCTCCACGTCCGCGCCTTGCCTCCGTCCTGCTCTCCTCCCGTCCCGACTCTGGGATCCTCGCCTCGAACCGTTCCTCGCCGTCCGATCGCCGCCCGCCGGGAGCACCGTCGGCGCAGGCTTCCGGCCAGGCCCCGGTTATGATGCGGCGGGCCGGCGGCTACGGCGCCAAGGGAGAATCTGCAGATGAGATGTCCGTCAACACGTTCGGCGCTGGCGGCAGCGGCCTTGCTCGCGGCGTGCGGGCCTGCGGCTCCGCCGGTCGAGATCGCGATGACCAACGGCCAGGGGGAGATCGCGGGCGAGGTGACGAGCACGTCGGTCATCCTGCAGACGCGCCTGACCTCGAAGGAGGGATGGGTCGACGGCGATCTGCCGGGCGTGGACGGCGTGGCGCGGTTCGAGATCTCGACCGGCCCCGACTTCGCCGAGCCGATCACGACGGAGTGGCTCACCGCATCGGCGGAGAGCGACCACATCGTGAAGGCGAGGGTCGGCGGACTGACGCCGGGAACCGGGTATCGCTACCGCGCCGTCTACGGCCCCGATCCGGAGCACACCGAGACCGGCGCGACTCGTTCCTTCGCCACCCATCCGGGCGCCGGCGCGGCAGCCGAGACGAGCTTCACCGTCGTCACCGGCATGAACTACTACCACTTCCATGACAACCCCCGGCGCGCGTACACCGGTCCCGACAAGGAGCTCGGCTATCCGGGGCTGGCCGCGATGCTGGCGCTCGAGCCCGACTTCTTCGTCGCCACCGGGGACAACGTCTACTACGACACGCCGTACGAGGGGCGCGCGGACACCGCGCCGACGATGCGCCGGAAGTGGCACGAGCAGCTCGGGCAGCAGCGATTCATCGACTTCTTCGCCCGCACGCCGACCTACTGGGAGAAGGACGACCACGACTACCGCTACAACGACTGCGACAACACGAGCGACGTGGCGCCCCTTCCCGACCTCGGCCGGAGGATGTTCCTGGAGCAGGTGCCGGTGGCGGATCCGGACGACCCGAACCCCGTTACCTACCGCACGCACCGCGTGAGCCGGGATCTGCAGATCTGGCTTTCGGAGGGACGCGACTACCGCAGCCCGAACATGGCCGAGCCGGGCCCGGACAAGACGCTCTGGGGTGCCGAGCAGTTGGCGTGGTTCAAGCGCACGCTGGCGGAGAGCGATGCGACGTTCAAGATCCTGATCTCGCCGACTCCGATGGTCGGCCCCGACGACGCCAACCAGGCGGGGCGCGCGGCCGAGAACCACGACCCGGTCAAGCGCGACAACCACTCCAATCCCGGCGGCTTCCGCCACGAGCGCGACGAGCTGTTCGACTGGCTGATCGAGAACGGCTTCCTGGAGAAGAACTTCTACATCGTCACCGGCGACCGCCACTGGCAGAACCACTCGCTCGACCCGAGCGGGTTCGAGGAGTTCTCGACCGGCGCCCTCGTCGACGCGAACTCGCGCGTCGGCCGCCCGCCCGGCGACCCGGACTCCAACGACCCCGAGGCGCTGGTCATGCAGTACTACACCTACGACGAGCCGACCGGCGGCTTCCTGAACGTCGTGGTCACCCCCGGCGACGAGCCGACCGCCGCCTTCCGCTTCTACGACGAGCAGGGCGAGCTGCTCTACGAGGACGTCAAGACCGCGAGCTGACGGAGTCCGTGCTCTCTGACTCGATCGGGTCGAAGAAACCCCTCTCGGGACAGGCCAGGAGCCATTCGACCACGCCCTCGTTCCGTCTCGGGGCCCGGCGCACGAGCACGAGCCGGTAGTGGCCCCGAGCGACGCGTTCCACGTCGAAGACCTGACCGGGCTCGATGTCGTCCTGGCGGCGGATCGCGGCCGGGAGCACGAGCCGACCCTTCGTGGAGACCGAGGTCTTCATCAGGGTCGGGGCGGAACCAGCGCCAGGGGGACGGTGGCGTGTCGGATGCGGCGGCGGTTCCACGTGTAGGTGATCTGCAGGTCGCCGGCCGCATCCTGGATCATCGCCGGGTAGGAGAGCTCGCCGCGCGCCCCTTCTTCGAGGGCCTCGACGACGAGGAAGTCGCGCCAGGTGACCCCGTCGTCGAATGACACCGCCAGCGAGAGCGGCGTGCGCCGGTCGGGCGACGGGTTGTAGAGGAGGAGGCAGCGTCCGTCGTCGAGCCGGAGGGAATCGATGCCGGCGCTCGGGTGGTCGAGCTCCGTCAGCTCGAGCGGCGCCCACGTCCTGCCCCCGTCGCGGGACAGCGAGGTCGCGATCTTCCCCAGCCGGCGCGGAGTCCGGAAGAACGCGCGGACGACGCCCGGCCGGATCTCCAGCAGGGTCGGCTGGATGGCGCCAATCCGGTCCCGCTCCCGGTCGCCGAAGAGGATGGGGCCGTGCTTGCTCCACGTCTCGCCGCCGTCGGCGCTGATCTCCATCCAGGAGGACCACGTCCGGTAGGTCTCCAGGGAGGTGCCGGCCAGGATCTCGCCGCCGGCGAGCGCGATCGGCTTCGCCCGCACCGGCCCCAGCATGCCGGCGGGCAGCCAGACCGGTTCGGACCACTGCTTCCCCGACGTGGTGGACGCCATGTGGGCGCCGCTCCAGGAACGCGGGCTGGGGCCGACCTTGAAGTAGAGCCGGATGGTCTCACCGGTGCGGAACAGCACCGGGTTCCAGGCCGGCTGCCCCAGTTCCTTGTAGAGCTCGACGGGCGCCGACCAGTCTCCCCCCGGCGGACGGCGGGACGACCAGATGCCGACGTCCTCCCTGCCTTCGCCGGAGCCGCCGAACCAGGCCGCCACGAGGGAGCCGTCCGGCGCCTCCACGATCGTCGAGGCGTGCGCGCGGGGAAACGGCGCTTCTTCCCAGATGAAGCGCAGCGTATGCGCCGGGGACTGCGCCCATGCTCCGACGGCGAAGGTCAGGAGCGCCACCATGAGCATGAACGACCGATGAGCGTGCCTTGCCATGACCCGGCATCATACGCCAGAGCCGTCGGTTGATGACATGAGGCGTACACCCTGCTAGGCTCCGGGCAGTGAAGTACTTCAACTGGGATCCGGCCAAGAACGACCGGTTGAAGCGCGACAGGGGCATCTCCTTCGAGGAGGTCGTCTTCCACATCGAGAAGGGCGACGAGGTCGACATCTTCGAGCACCCGAACCGGGAGCGGTATCCGGGGCAGAAGATCTCCGTGGTCGTCGTTGAGGACTACGCCTACCTCGTGCCCTTCGTCGAGTCCGAGCAAGAGGTCTTCCTGAAGACGATCATTCCGAGTCGAGCAGCTACGAAGCGGTACCTGGGAGAACGATGATGGCGCGGCTGACCACCGAGGAGAGGGCAATCGTCAAGGCGTTCGAGCGGGACGAGCTGCGATCACCCCGCAACAAGTCCGCGCTGATGAAGAAGCACCGGGAGTACGCAACGGCCACCTTCCGCAAGGACCGACGCGTGAACGTGAGGATCTCCAGCCGGGATCTGGATGCCCTGAGAAAGCGAGCGCTGTCGGAGGGCATGCCCTACCAGACCCTGATCTCCAGCGTGCTCCACAGGTTCGTCGAAGGCCGGCTGCGCCCCGCCGACTGACGGTAGGGGGCTCCGATCACGGGGTCACGACACCGACCCGCCGCAACCCGGACGTCCTCACGGCTCGACGGTGATCTCGCCGATCGCCCAGGGGTGTTCGGTGCAGTGGTAGAGGAACGTGCCCGGCTCGTCTAAGGTGACGTAGCCGGACATCGCCGGCGCGAGTGCTTCGGTGGTCCAGCTCCCGTCGCGCGCCGCGATGGTGTGGGTCATCGTGCCGTTGTTGACGAAGCGCAGGCGCGTGCCGACGCCGACGCGAGCCCGCACCGGATTGAACGCGTGCTCGTTGATCGCGTTGCGCCGGCCGCCCACCGACCAGGCGATGGGGTTCTCGACCAGCGTCGCGGTCTCGACGGTATCGGTCGCGCGCGGGGGCGGGCCGATCCAGCGCACCAGGTCGTCCAGCGGCTCGGTTGCCGCGGGACGCGCCGGGACGTCGCCGTCGAGGGCGAACGCCCAGAGCTCGCCGCCGACGGCCATGGCGAGGCGCTGCTCGCCGCCGGCGGCGTACGCGACCGCGGGCCCGGGCCGCAGCCGGACGCCGGGCGGCCCGGCCTGGAACGCCCACAACCGCTCGCCGGTGCCTGCGTCGAACGCCTCGAGCCGCCCGTCGGCGGAGCCCCAGAACAGCAGCCCGCCGGCGGTGGTGAGCGGTCCGCTCGTCGCCAGCCGCGCGCCGCGGAGCTCGTGCTTCCAGGCCACCTCGCCGGTCCGCCCGTCGACGGCGGCCAGGACGCCGCTCGACTCGGGCAGCGTGAGCCGCAGGTAGCCGCTGCCGCGGTTGTCCGAGATCCACGGGTCGTCGAAGCGGA
>JAPOWL010000339.1 GCA_026707615.1 Acidobacteriota bacterium
AAGCGAGGCATCGCCACCCTCTGCCTGGGGGGCGGGAACGGAGTGGCCCTCGCGGTCGAGCGCGTCTGAGGCCGGTCCCGGATACCTGCCGGTCGACGCGTCGAGGAACCGGCCCGTCATCCGCGCGGGCAGCCGCAGGCGCAGGTGCGAGCCGACCGTTCGCGGGCCCGCGACCTCCGCGCTCGTTCCCCGGCGGCCGCGGCGTTGCCGTCGCGGGCAGGTGAACCGCCCGCGGGGTCGAGTCCGGACGGGCGGTCAGTCGTCCATCGTCCAGAACGCGATCCCACCGGCCTGCTTGCCGACGTCGACGGCACCGACGCGCTCTGCCGTCGGCACGTGGTAGACCTCCACCGTGCCCGGCTCGCCGCCGACGCCCTCCAGCGTCACGAATGCATACTCGCCGTCCGGCGTGACGACGACGCCGTGCGGGATCGTGCGCGTCGTTCGCACGCGCGCGCGCTCCGCACCGGCCGCGAGATCCCAGAAGCCGACCGCGTGGCCCCCCTTGTAGGTGGCGACCAGCGTCGTTCCATCGGGTGTCACCTCGAGGTTGTAGGGCCCGGCGCCGGTCTCGAACGTCCGCTCCACGGTCCACGTCTCGAGGTCGACCTCGTAGATCCGCGCCACGTTGTTGCCCGTGACGTAGACCTTGCCGGCGGCGGTCGGCGGCGTCACCCAGGTCGGCTGCACACCATCGGCGAAACCCAGGCGCCGGCGCACAGCGAACCCGAGCGCGTCGACCTCGACCAGCTCGCCGTCCATCATGTTGACGGAGTAGTGCCGCGTTCCGTCGCGGCTGAAGCGCGACCCGTGCGGCATGACGCCGGTCGGGATGCGGCCGACCTCGATCATCGTCTCCGCCTCCACGGCGGAGATCGTGCTCGGTTCCATCGCCCCGTGCAGATTGAAGTTCACGACGTAGAGCAACCCCGTCGCGGGCGAGACCGCGAGCGTGGCCGGGAACAGGCCGAGCGTGACGTCGGCGACCCAACGGTCGGTCCCGGTCTCGTACTTGTGCACGGAACCGAACGGGTAGCCGTGTGCGATCGAGACGTACCAGTAGCGGCCGCCCGGCCCCACGGTGATCCCGTGCGGTCCCTCGGTCTCGGTCGGATAGCTTCCCACCGTCAGGGTCTTCACCACCTCGACGCCGCCGGGACCGAAGCGGACGACGGAGACCTCGTCGTCCGACTCGGCGCAGACGTAGACGTAGTAGCTGTGGGCGGGCGGCTCCGGGGCCGCCCCCGCGGCGCCCGCGACGCCGCCGCTCAACAGGAAGAGCGCGGCGGCGAGCCGGGCCGCCGCCCGCCCTGCAATGCTCGGTTCGGCCATTGCGGGCATCCTACTGCGGCTCCCCGAGGAATCGCGGCGGGCCGTCCTGTTCCAGCAGGCGCACGGCCCAGAGGCCGCTGTAGTGGTCGGTGAAGAAGATGTGGCCCTTGTAGGGCTGCGGCCCCCAGACGAAGGGCGCGTTGGCGACGAATCCATCGGGATCGAACGGCACGAACATGGCGATCTCCCGGCCCTGCCGATAGAGGTCGCCGAGCAGCTCGCCGGAGACGTCGACGACGCGCAGGCCGCCCGGATAGTAATAGCCCACGTAGAGAACGTCGTCCTCCACCCAGAGATTGTGCGACCCGGCCTCCGGCACCTGGTAGCGCGCCACCTCCCGCGGGTCGTCCCAGTCGCTCCAGTCGATGACGTGGATCCAGCCGGCGGTCCGCATCGGCGTCCCGCCCCGCTCCTCCCGCTCCATCCCCGCCGCTCCGAACGGGTACGCCTCGTCGCCCGCGAACAGGTAGAACGTACCCGTGGAACGGCTCTTGTACGGGAAGGCCGCATGGTTCCAGCCGCTGGGGTACGCGTAGCGGCCGAGCTCGACGGGACTCTCCGGCGTCCCGCCGCGGCCCCCGCCCCCGACATCGAAGGCCACGACCCCGTCGGTCCAGTAGGAGGAGAACGCCACCCCGTCGGTCACCCAGACGTCGTGGACGGCATGCCCGGGCGTGTCGAGCTCGACGCTGCCCACGCGCTCGGGGTTGCGGGGATCCTCGATGCTGACGACGTCGACGCGCTGCCCGGCGCTCAGGGCGTAGACGTGGTCCCCGTCGATGAAGACGTTGTGGACGCCGCCCGTCAACCGGTCGGTGAACTCCGACAGGACCGGCACACCCTCCCGCGGATTGCCCACGCCGAGCACGACGAAGCCGTTGCGCCGGTTCGATGCGCCCTCGCGGCTGATGACCGCGACGTCGCCCGCCGCCGACACCTTCACGTCGTTCACCGTGCGCGCGTCCACCTGGGGCTCGTGGAGCTTCTCGATGCGGGCCGGATCGGTGACGTCCCAGATGAACGCATGGCCGTCGGCGCCCCACGTGCCGGTGATCGCGTAGTCGCGGCCGTCGGTCCCTTCCCACACCCAGAGGTCCGACGAACGCCGGTCGAGCACCTCGCCGCGGCCCACCACCTCGATCCCGCGCCGGACGTCGCGCGGCACGATCGACACCGTCTTCGTCGCCGTGTGGGCCCCGGTGGTGGCCATGACCGTGTACGTGCCGGACCGCTCGGCCACGAAGCGCCCGTCGTCGGTGATGTGAGCCGGCGCCCCGCTGGCGATGATGCCGCGCGCGGTCTCGCCGCTGACCGCGAACTGGACCGGCATCCCCCGGACCGGCAGGCCGCGCGCGTCGCGGGCGGACGCGGTGAACCGAATCACGTCCCCCGTGCGCCCGCTCTCCGCGCCGGCGTCGAGATCGAGGGCGATCGTCGGGTTCTCCTCCACCTCGATCGAGAGCGTGTCGGCCTTGTCCCCGGCGCGGGCCGTGATGTCGACGGCCCCGACGGAACCCAGCGTCAGGAACCCGAAGCCGTCGATCGTCGCCGTCTGCGCGTCGCCGCTGCCGAAGGCGACCGGGACGTCGTCGCGCGTGGCGCCCGTCACGTCGACCACCGTGGCGCGCAGGCGGGTCCGCGTCCCGACGTAGAACCGTGGCGGCACGTCCTCAATCGTCACCCGGTCGACCGGCGGGAGCGGCACCGTGACGGCAATCTCGGCCCGCGCCCGTGCGTTGGCCCCACGGCCCGTCTCCTCCGGATCGGTCGGCACCAGGGCGATGAGCGTGAACTCCCCGGGCCGGTACGCCTCGACCTCGCCCCCCTGGGTGACGCCGACGCTGGCCCGTGCCCGCGAGAAGTAGACGACCGACGCATCCTCGACGACGCTGCCGTCCCCGTCGCGGACCGTGGCGGTCAGGGTCGTCTTCGCACCGACCTCCAGCGTCACGGAGTCCGGCTCGACGGTCACCGTCCACGCCGGCTCGCCGTCGTCCTGCAGCGTCGCCGGCGCGCCTCCCGCGGCCCAGGCCCCCAGGCACGTGGCGACGGCCAGCAGTGCGGCGCAGCGGAATCCTCTCACGTCACCCTCCCCTGATGGTGCGCAGGCGTCCGGAGCGCGAGCCGGAAGCCCGACCACCTCGGCGGTCCCGGCGGATCTCGCGCGGGATCAGCGTAACATCCCCGCCGGTCCCGTCCGGCCGCAGTTTCCGCAACCCGGCGCGACCGGGAAGCGGGCAGGAACCGCGTCGCGAGCCTCGGGGGCGAAAGTCCATCTCCATGTAAGGTGCTTGCAGTAAATCATATAGCGATTCTGCTCGTGGACGTTTTCGCTCTTCCGTGGTATGGTACGGCGTTCGCAAGGAGTGGCGGCGAACCGCCGCCGCCCGCGGCGCGAACGGGAGCACACATGCCGACACCGACCGACCGTCTCGAACGCGAACGCACCAAGGCCATCGACATCGCCGTCGGCCAGATCGAGAAGCAGTTCGGCAAGGGCTCGATCATGCGTTTGGGCCAGGACGGCGCCCTCGCCGGCATCGCCAGCATCTCGACCGGGTCGATCAGCATCGATCACGCGCTCGGCGTCGGCGGGGTGCCGCGCGGCCGGGTCGTCGAGATCTACGGTCCCGAGGCGTCCGGCAAGACGACGCTCGCCCTGCAGGTGATCGCCCACGCGCAGGAGCGGGGCGGAAACGCAGCGTTCGTGGACGCCGAGCACGCGCTCGACCCGACCTACGCGACCCGGCTCGGCGTCGATCTCGACAACCTGCTCGTCTCGCAGCCGGACCACGGCGAGCAGGCGCTGGAGATCGTCGAGGTGCTGATCCGGTCGGGCGGCGTCGACGTCGTCGTCGTCGACTCGGTGGCGGCGCTGGTGCCGCGCGCCGAGATCGAGGGCGAGATGGGAGAGGCGCAGGTCGGCCTGCAGGCCCGCCTGATGTCGCAGGCCCTCCGCAAGCTGACCGGCGTCGTCTCGAAGTCGCGGACCTGCCTCATCTTCATCAATCAGCTGCGCGAGAAGATCGGGGTCATGTTCGGCAACCCCGAGACGACGACCGGGGGGCGGGCGCTGAAGTTCTACTCGTCGGTCCGGATCGACATCCGCCGGATCGGCGCGATCAAGGATGGCGAGCGCGTCATCGGGGGCCGCACCCGCGTGAAGGTGGTCAAGAACAAGGTGGCCCCGCCGTTCCGGGTGGCGGAATTCGACGTCGTGTACGGCGAGGGCATCTCCCGCGAGGGCGACCTCCTCGACCTTGCCGTCGACCGTCGGATCGTCGAGAAGAGCGGGGCCTGGTTCTCGTACGGCGGCGAGCGGCTCGGTCAGGGACGCGAGAACGTGAAGGGGCTGCTTCGCGAGAAGCCCGATCTCTTCCAGGCGATCGAGCAGCGCGTGCGCAAGGAGCTCGGTCTTCCGAGCGAGGCGCAGCCCGCGCCGGCCAAGGCGCCGGCCTGACGCCGCCGAACCCGTGGCAGGCTCCGCGTTCGGCCCCAGCCCCGACGCGCCGCTACGGGCGGGCGCCGGACGGGGCCGGGTTCCGCTTCGCGACCGGGTTCCGCTTCACGACCGGGCTCTGCTTCACGACGAAGAGGCGTTCGCCGGGTCGCATCAGGCCCAGCTCCCGGCGCGCGATCGCCTCGATCTCGCCGGGATCCTCCCGCAACCGGCGAATCCGCTCCCTGAGCGCCGCGTTCTCGCGCCGGACCTCCTCGATCCCGGCCAGGAGGTCGGCGTGCGCGCGACCGGCCGTCAGGCGGGCGACCACACCGCGTTCGCCGGCGAGGGCGTTCGCGACCAGCAGGCTGGCCACCACGGCGAGCCCCCAGCGCACCCGGCGCTGCCGGGCCCGGCGGCGCGCGACGCGGATCTTCGCCGCCTGGAGAGCCGTCGCGCCGGCCGCGCGCTCGGGCTTCTCGACCGTCGCGGGGCCGGACAGGCCCAGCGTGCTCGCCCTGCTCACGGAGAAGAAGGGTACTCCATCGTGAACGGGTCCGGCAGGGGGATGCGGGTCGCCGCGCCCTCGGCCAGCCGGTCCAGGGTGTAGTCCGGGTTGTCCGGATCGCCCTCCTCGATCGTCGCCAGGTCGCCCACGACGAGCAGGACGAGCCGGTCCGGCTGCAGGTACTCCCGCGCTACCCGGAGCACCTCGTCGGCCGTCACGCTCGCGATGCGCTCCCGGTAGGTCGCGATGTACGACGGATCGCGCCCGGTGTACTCGTCGTTGGCGAAGAGGCCGGCCGTGGACGTCGCACTCGAGAAGTTGCGGCTGAACGTCTCGACGAACGACGCGATCGAGGTGGCGAGCTCGGCCTCCGAGACCGGCTCGGACCGGATCCGGTCGATCTCCTCCAGCACGATGGCGGCGGCGCGGGCGACGGTTTCGCTCCGCGACTGGAAGCTGGCCCGGAACGTGCCCTCGTAGTAGGTGCCGAGCCCGAAGGACGAATAGGCTCCGTAGGCCAGTCCCTCGTCGGACCGGATGCGCGTCAGCAGGCGGGCGCTGAATCCGCCGCCCCCCAGGATGTCGTTCATCACGGTCAGCGCGTAGCGGTCGGGGTTGTCGCGCATCGTGCCGAGATGGCCAATCGACACGCGCCCCTGGTTGACGTCGTCCTTGTCGACCAGGTACAGGCCCGGCCGGGGCTGGTGGTTCGGCTCCGGCACGGCGTCCGCCGCCTCGCCGGTCGCCGGCCAACCGTCGAGCCGGGCCTCGATCTTCGGCAGGATCTCCTCCGGCTCGACATCGCCGGAGATGGCGAAGACGAAGCGGCCCGGATGGTAGTGCTCGCGGTGGAACGCCACGAGGTCGTCGCGGGTGATGGCGTCCACGGACGCCCGGGTGACGGGTTGGGTGGTGAAGTGTCGGTCCCCGCGCAGCAGGCGCCCCCACTCCCGTTGCTCGATGCTCTGCGTGCTGTCGTTCCGCCGCTCCATCTGCTGCAGGAGCTGGCTCTTCGCCAGGTCGAGCCGGTCCGTATCGAACCGCGGGTTGCGCAGCATCTCGAAGAAGAGATCCAGCGTCTCGTCGAGGTCCTTCGTGAGGCAGTTCATGCTGGCCCGCCCGACGGTGTCGTCGATGCCGGACCGCACGTTGGCCGCCAGAAAGGCCACCTCCTCGTCGAAGTCGCCGGGGCCGAGGCCGGCGGTGCCCCCGGCGCGCATCTGGCCGCCGACGAGCGACGCGAGGCCCGCCTTGCCGGGCGGCTCGAGGTGGGAGCCGGTGCGCACGAGCACGCTGACGGTGACCAGCGGCAGCGTGTGGTCGGGGACGACGAAGGCCACCACGCCGTTCGACAGGACGTGCCGGTGGCTCGCGGCGTCGGGCGGGTCGAACTCCAGCGGCTCGAAGCGCAGGTCGCTCGGATGGGCCGGAATCGGCTGGGCGGCGGCCGGCGCCGGCGGCCACCCCGCCAGCGCGGTCAGGCAGGCGGCCACGACCAAGCCGCGCAAGGGGCGCGCGCGCTTCATCGCTCACCTCCGGGTTCACCGTCGAGCTCCGCGAGGCGCCGCTCGAGCAGCTCCTGCAGCGCGTCGGCCATGTCCTGGCTCTCCGGCGGCAACTGGGAGCGCATCTGGTCGGCCTGCGCGAGGAACTGGCGCAACTGCTCCTCCCCCATCTGCCCCATCATCGCCCGCAACTGCTCCACCTGCTGCCGCTCTTCGTCGCTCAGGCCGGCCAGCAGCGGATCGGGCTCGGCGTCCTCGCCCCCCTCGCGGTAGTAGACGGCGACCGCGCGCGACTCCGGGGTGAAGTACTTCTGCGCAACCCGCATGACGTCGTCCGCGGTGACGGCGTCGTACAGCGCCGGATCCGTGTTGATGTGCTCCCAGCCGCGATTCCCCTCCCGTATCAGCAACTGCATCATCAGCTGGAAGTTGCCCTGGAGGCCACGGAAGTTGCCGGCCGCGTTCTGGTTCTTGACCTTCTGGAGCTCCCTGTCGTCGACCGGCTCGGTCTTCAGCCTCTCGAGCTCGGCGTAGATCGCCTGCTCGACCTCCTCGGGGGTGCGTCCCTGCCGCGCCGTGCCGCGAAGCTCGAACATGCCCTCGAAGCTGAATCCCGCCTGGCCCCCCGACGCCCGGGTGGCGACCTCCTGCTCTTCGACCAGCGCCTTGTAGAGCCTTCCCGTGCGGCCGTTCAGGAGCTGGCCGAGGACGACCAGGGCGGGCTCGTCGACGTGGCCGTCGCGCACGGAGTGGTAGCGGATGGCGACCTGCGGGTTGGTGTCGGCGTAGGCCAGCATCCGGGATTCGGCGAGCTGCGGCATCTCCCGCGTGCGGGGCTCCTCGGGGGTCCGGGACCCTCGCTCGAGCCGGCCGAGGTAGCGCTCGGCGAGCGCGATCGCCTCGTCCGGGTCGAAATCGCCGACGAGCGCCGCCGCGAGGTTGTTGGGCGCGTAGTAGACGTCGTAGAAGGCCAGCGCCTCGTCGCGCGTGATGCCCTCGAGGTCGCTCGGCCAGCCGATGATCGGGGTGGCGTAGGGCGACGACTGCCAGAACAGCGAGTTGAACTGCTCCTCGAACTTGCCCGTCGGCGTGCTGTCCGTCCGCAGCCGCCGTTCCTCGTGCACCACCGAACGCTCGGCGTAGAACTCGCGAAAGACCGGGTTGGCGAGCCGGTCGCTCTCCATCCAGAACCAGAGCTCCAGCTTGTTGGCCGGGACGTTGACGAAGTAGATCGTGAAGTCGTAGCTCGTCCCGGCGTTCATGCCGGATGCGCCCTGGCCCGTGTAGATGCGGCTGAAGTCCTCCTTGATCAGCAGGTCGCTCTGCCGCGCCAGCAGCTCCTCGAACTCGCCGAGCAGCTCCTGGTGCCGCGGCGTGCGCACGGCAGGGTCGTCCGCGTCCTCGATCCGGCCCAGCTCGTAGGCCCGCTCCAGCTCCATCTGGGCGCTCTGAATCTCCGCCCGCAGCTCGTCGAGGCGGGCGATGATCTGCAGGTCCTCCTCGATGTTCCGGGTGCCGATGGTCTGGGTCCCCTTGAACATCATGTGCTCGAAGAGGTGCGCCACCCCGGTGATGCCCGGCCGCTCGTAGACCGACCCCACCTTGGCAATCCAGCCCGCGGCCACGTTCGGGTCGCCGGGGCGCGGCACGAGCAGCAGCGTGAGGCCGTTGTCGAGCGTGTGCTCGATGACCGGCACGTCCTGCCCCGCCGCCGGCGCGGCGACGAGCGTTGCGGCCAGGGCCAGCGCCAGCGCCGGGGCCAGTCGGCGCAGCGTCTTCAGGATCGGACGTACGATCGAATGCGTCATGTTGCAGAACTCCACGGCGTGAGTCTGGCACAGTCCCCCGACCGGCGCCAAGCAGCCGGTCTTGCTCCCGAAGGCCGCCGTGCGCTATGTTGGTGGTTCGGGTTCTTCGCGGTTGGATGCTGGCCGAGGTAGCTCAGTTGGTAGAGCACATGACTGAAAATCATGGTGTCGCCAGTTCGATTCTGGCCCTCGGCACCACCCCCGAGTCTCCGGGACCGCTGAGGACTCGCCGGAGCCGCGGGCCGGCAGCCGATCCGCCGATCATTCGTCCCCACCGTCCGCCGCCGGCTCTTCCCCGTCCGCCGCCGGCTCTTCGGGACCCGGTTCCGAGAGGCGCAGCATGACGCGCATCGTCGTGCCGCGTCCGATGCCGTCGCTGAGGGGCCGGATGCTCCCTCCGGACCCGATGACGAAGTTCGCCGCGGAGTGCAGGCCGAGCCCGGTACCGTCCTTCTTGGTGGTGTAGCCAGCGGCGAAGATGGAGGGGAGCTGCGACGCCTCGAGGCCGATCCCGTTGTCGATGACGTCGATCGCGAGCATGCCCTCCTCGCCTGCAGCATAGGCGGACAGTCGGACGCGGGGCCGCCAGCCGTCCGTACCGAGCCGGGCCGCCCTCTCGTCCGTGGCCTCCAGCGCGTTGAGGAGCAGGTTCACGAGCAACTGCTGGAACCGGCCCTCCTGGACGAGCAGCCGGCCTGGTGCGCGCGAGCAGTCGACCTCGATCTCGACGCCGCGGCGACCGAGACCTTCCCGGACGACGGTCACCGCATCGGCGAGAGCCTGGGCCAGGTCGATCGCCGTGCGCTCCAACGCACCGTTCGTGAAGGCGGCCTGCGCGCGGATGACGTCGACGATATGGCGCACCCGTTCCCGCACGCGGGTGGTCGTCTTCCACAGGCTGCGCTGCTCCCGGGTCAGATCGCTGATCAGCGCGAGCAGGAAGGGCCTGATCCGGCGACCCTGATCGTCATGCGCCAGCCAGGCGATCCAGTCGCGCTCGTGCTCGCGGACGAGGCCCGCCACGGCGTCGAACCGCCTGATCAGCTCGTTGTCCTCCAGCCACTCGTGCAGCGTGTCCACGCCGGTCGCAACGCTGTTGATCGCGTTCCCGATGTTGTGCTGCAACGTGTCGATGACCTCCAGGCGTCCGTGGGCGAAGGCCTGGAGCAGGGCCTCCTCCTGCATCTTGCGCTCCGACACGTCGCGGAAGACGACCACGCTGCCTGCGATCCGCTGCGCCTCGTCGCGCAACGGACTCGCGTTCACGCTGATGTAGACACCCTCCGGGATGCTCGGGCCGCGGACGAAGAGCACCAGGTCCTCGATCGTCTCGCCGCGCACGGCGCGCGCGCTCGGCATCTCCTCCGCCGGCACTCGCGTCTCCCGGTCCACGTAGAACAACCCGGTGTCGCGGGGCCATTCGTCGGGAATGCGGTCAGGGATGTCGCTGCCGAGGATGCGCTTCGCGCTCGGGTTGGCCAGCGTGACGCGCAGTTGCGCATCGGTCACGACCACGCCGTCGCCCATGCTGCGGATGATCGCGTCCAGCACCTGCACGCGCTCGTGCAGCTCGGCCTCGATTCTCCTGGCCCTCGCCTCCCGCGAGCTGGACGTGACCTTCCGCATTGCGTCGGCTCCCCCGGCGCTCCGTCCCTTCCCCGGCCGGCAAGCCCGAGCCGGGTCAATGCGGGGCAGCCGCCCTCGGGATCCGAAGCAAGACCCGATCCGTACCCCCCGCTGACACCCCGGGCGGACGGTCCTCAGGCGGTTACGCACGGCACGACGCATCCCGCATCGCCGGCGATGTGCGGCGGTCCGCGACACTGCGGGGTGTCGCACGAGGTGGCGGGGGCGCCGAATCGCCGCGCGGAGGGGGAGTTCCGTGCCGCGCGGCAGCCCGCCGTCGCGGATTGCGACGGGGCGTGGCGAATTGCAACGCTCCGGGGGAACAGAGGGCGGCGCCACCGACAACGAGCCCACCTGGGAACGATGTCGCCAATCTGTCACTGAAATGCCGGTCTGTGTCGCCCAATAGTCAGATGCATTCAGGCACCATACGTCCGCATGACCAAGGCTCAGTTGTGCAAGCACATGGTCAGCCACTTCCGGGAGCGCGCTCGGACCACGGGGGGGAGGCCGCTCCACCGCGACGACGCCCGCGAGTTCCTGGCGGAGCTGCAGCGGCTCTGCATCCGCGAGTTGGCGCAGGAGGGCCGGTTCTCGATCTCGAAGGTGGCAAAGCTGGTCGTCGAGACGCGGCGCCCGCGGCGCGGCCGCGACCCCGTCACCGGCCAGAGCATCGTGATCCCGGCGCGTCGCGTCGTTCGGGCGCGCGTCTCCAGGCTGGTTCGCGACGCGGTCGAAAGTCCGCCGTAGGGTCTGCGCCGGGAGGGGGTCCGGACCCGCCGCGCCTCACGGGTCCGGTCTCGGCATGCGGTAGCCGATGCCGCGCACGTTGAGGACGTAGGCCGGGCCGACCGCCTCGTCGCCCAGCTTGCGGCGGAGCCTCTTCACGACGGCGTGAACCTGCTTGGAATCGCCGGCGCCCCGGCTCCGCCCACCCCACGCCCTGCGCAGCAGCGCCTGGTACGTGACGACCCGCCCCGCGTTGACGGAGAGGACGCGGAGCACCTCGTACTCCGTCGCCGTCAACCCCACGCGCCGGCCGCCGACGGTGACCCGCCGCTGCTCGTAGTGGATGACCAGGTTCCCGAGCCGGAAGGGGGCGGGCTCGGCCCGCCGCCGCAGCGCGGCCCGCACTCGCGCCGCCAGCTCCGACGGCGAGAAGGGCTTGACGATGTAGTCGGCGGCTCCCGCATCCAGCGTCCGCACCACCGTCTCGTCGCCGCCGTAGGCGGACATGAAGATCACCGGCAGGTCGTCCAGCTCGGGAACGCTCTTCATCAACTCGATGCCGCTCCGGCCGGGCAGCAGCACGTCCAGCAGGACCAGCCGGGGCGCGCGCGCCCTCACGAGCCCCGGCAGCTCTTCCGGGTCGCCCGTCACGACGGGGACATAGCCCGCATCGGTGAGAGCGTCCCGCACGTAGCGCAGCGTCTGCGGATCGTGGTCGACCACGAGGATCCGCGTCTCCTCCTCGCCCGCGCGCGGCGGGTGGGGGCGACCGCCGGTGAAGCCGGCTCCGCCGCGTCCGGCCTCCTCGGCAACCGGAACCGTGAAGGTGAACCGGGTGCCGCGGCCCGCGCCGCCGCTCTCGGCCCAGATGCGGCCCCCGTGCACCTCCACCAGGCCCTTGCAGATGGCCAGACCGAGCCCGTGACTCGGGAGCCCCTGGCTTCGCGCCCCGCCGACCGCGCCCGCGTGCTTGCGGAACAGGTGCGGCAGCAGGTCGGGGGGCACGCCGCGGCCCTCGTCGGAGACCGAGATCGCCACGTGCACACCGTCCCGCGCCGCCGCGACCCGGATCGGAGACGACTCCGGGGAGTGCTTCGCCGCGTTCGAGAAGAGGTTGCTGAGCACCTGCGCGATGCGCCCCCGATCCACCATCACCCACGGGAGATCCTCCGGCAGGTCGACGCGCAACGCGTGCCGGCCGCCGCTTCGCAGCGTCGTCCACGCCTGGTCGATCAGCCCGGCGACCGCCGTCGGCTCGGGAGAGACCGACAGCGTGCCCGACTCGATGCGGCCCTGGTCCAGCAGGTCGCCGATCAGGTTCCGCATGTGGTCGGCCTGTTCGTCGATGACCCGGAAGAACTGCAGCATCTCCGCCGGGTCCGGGGTGCGCGACGCGCCCAGCACGGTTGCCGTCGAGCCCTTGATCGAGCTCAACGGCGTTCTCAGCTCGTGGCTCACCATCGCCAGGAACTCCGCGCGCAGCCGCTCCAACTCCTCCAGCGGGGCCAGGTCCTGCAGCGTGACCACGACCGACTCCACGGCGCCGTCCGGCGAGAGGATCGGCGTCGAGTTGACCAGCGTGGTGACGCTGCGGCCGTCGGGGACCGACAGCGTCATCTCCTCCGCGCGTACCGTCTCTCCGGAACGGAACTGCTCCGCCAGCGGAAACTCCCCCAGGACCATCTGGCGTCCGTCGGCGCGACGACAGGTCACGCGCCTCAGCAGCTCCTCCGGAGAGTCTTCCGGAACGCGCAGTCTCTCGACGATCCGCATCGCCTCCCGGTTGACGGACGCCGGCCTGCCCGTCCCGCCGTCGAACACCACGACACCCACCGGCGAAATCTCGATCAGGGCCTCCAGGTCGGACCGGGCCCGGCGCTCGTCGCGCACCGTGCGCGCGTTGGCGATGGCCGTCGCGGCCTGGGATGCCAGCAGCATCAGCACCTCTTCGTCGCCGCTGGTGAACTCCCGTCCGCCTGCCTTCTCGGCGAGAAAGAAGCTGCCGACGTGCACGTCGCGGAGCCGCATCGGCGTGACCTGCAGGGTCTTCGACCGCATCAGATCGGACGAGAAGCCGAGCTCGCGGACGTAGGCGGGCAGGTCCGCCACGCGCAACGGCCCGTCCAGGTTGCGAAAGTGCTCGAAGAGCCGCAGCCCGTCCGACCAGGCGGCCATCTGGGCCTTCTCTTCCGGGGTGAATCCGGAGGTGACGAACTCCTCGACCTGCCCGCGCTCGTCGACGGTGGTGATGATTCCGTAGCGAGCCCCGGTCAGCTCGCGCGCGCTATCGACGACCTCCTGGAGAACGGTGTCGAGATCGAGACTCGAGCTGATCCGCAGGAGCACGGCGCTCAGTCCGGAGGCGCGCTCCGGCCGCGCCTCGTCCGAGTGCTCGTTCATTCAGGCTCCCCGTCCCTCGCTTCGGGCCCGTGCCGCCACCCGCCGGCGGAAAAGCGCCTCAGGCAGGCGCCCTTTGCGGTACCGCCGAATTATCGCCATGCGGCTCCAGTTTGTCGCCTGACGGCCAGATCCGAATCGGGGAGGAGCGGCGAGCGGCGGGTTCCATGCCGACAGGTGAGGTCGCCGGCCGTTGCGGCAGCCGCCGCGGTTCCAGCGGCCGCCGTCGTGGGATTCAGCGGATCGCGTCCTCCGGCAGCCGCAGCGCCACCAGCGCCCCCGGCTGATCGCGGCGCGCACTGCCCGCCTGCATCAGGACGTACTGCACGCCCTCATGCAGGTAGGTCATCATGCCGTACTGGCCGGGGATGGGGACCTCGACGCTGGCGACGATCTCTCCCGTGCGCTTGTCGCGCGCCCGGAGCAACGGGAGCCCGTTCCGGCTGAGCTCCGCCTCGCCGCGCAGATCCTCGGTGGTCTGCACCAGGAGATCCCCCATCACCATCTGGATGGAGCGCCCGCTGCCGCCCAGGTTGGGGAGGTCCACTCCGGCCAGCCGGGGATGGTTGCGGAACCGCTCCGGCGTCTCGCCGATCGGGATGTCCCACAGCTTCTCGCCGGTGTTCATGTCGTAGGCGGCCAGCGCCTGGAACAGCGGCCGGTAGAACGGCAGGCCGTCGATCGTGGCGGGGAACTCGGCGGGGCCGCCGGGGGCCCAGGCCGCCACCGTGGTGCCGGTGGTCGGGGTGTGCCGCTCGCGGCCCCGCCACGCCTCGGCCGAGCGGCCCGGCAGCCCGCGCTCGACGTCCACCCCGTTGGTGGGCACCAGGAACCGCGGCGCGCTGCACACCCGGTTGTGCGGTGCGTACAGGATGCCGGAGGTGGGGTCGGCCACCGGCGGATGGTAGATGTTGAGGCCGCCCATGCAGCCGATGACGTTGCGGTAGTCGTTGCCGTGCGGATACGGCAACTGCGGCACGTACAGCCCGCCCGCGCGGAACTCGCTCAGGATCGCCAGCGCCTCCCGCTCGAGCTCCGGCGTGAAGTCGAGCACGTAGTCCTCGGTGAGACCATCGACGGCGATCGGGTCCAGCGGCTCGGGCCGGGTCGGGTACGGCTGCGTGGGGGCGGTGTAGTTGCCGGGCACCTGCGTCTGCATGACGGGGCGCTCCTCGATCGGCCAGAGCGGCTCCCCCGTGGCCCGGTTGAAGGCGAACACCAGCCCCTGCTTCGTGTTCTGCACCAGCGCGGGCACGCGCTCGCCGTCGACGGTCAGATCCAGCAGGATCGGCGCCGTCGGCAGGTCGTAGTTCCACTGGTCACTGCGGTGGATCTGAAAGTGCCAGCGCCGTTCGCCGGTCGCCGCGTCGAGGGCGAGGACGCTGCCCCCGAAGAGGTTGTAGCCCGGCCGGTGCCCCGCGTAGGACTGCACGGTCGATGCGTTGGTGACCAGGTAGACGAGCCCCAGCTCCGGGTCGGCCGACGCCGGCGCCCAGGTCGACATGTCGCCCGACCAGCGCCAGGCGTCGTTCTCCCACGTCTCGTGCCCGAACTCGCCGGGCCGCGGGATGACGTGGAACTTCCAGAGCACGGCGCCGGTGCGGGCGTCGATGCCCATGATGTCGCCCGGCACGTTCTCGATCCGCGTCTGGTCGTAGCTCGGCTCGTGGCCCACGAGCACCACGACCACGCCGTTCACCACGATCGGCGGCGACGAGGCGGTGACCATCCCGAGCTGGCGGGGAATGCCGTGGTCCACGTCGTAGGGGCCGTCCCAGGCCAGCCAGGGCCCCCAGTCCGCCACGAGGGGCGGGATGAGGTCGACGACGCCCGTAGGCGAGAAGTCGTCGATGTCGACCGCCGCGCCCCAGCCCTCGAGCGGACGCCCCGTCCGCGCGTCCAGGGCCCAGAGGAAGAAAGCGGGCGAGGTGACGAAGACTATGCCCCGGCCGTCCACCTCCGCGTAGGCGATCCCCTTGCCGAAGTCGGAGCGCGGGGAGCGCAGGTAGCGCATCGTCTCCGGCTCGCGGAAGGTCCAGAGCGTCTCCCCGGTCGCGGCGTCGATCGCCACCACCTGCCGCCGCTGGCCGGCGACGGGGTAGAGCACGCCGTCGACGAACACCGGCGTCGCCCGCACGGTGTACTCGACGCCGGGCCCGAAGTTGTCGCCGCGCCAGACCCAGGCCACCTCGAGCCGGGCGAAGTTGCCGGCGTCGATCTGGGTGAGCCAGGGATTGGAGCGGGTGTGGCCGGCGTCGCCGCCCAGGTAGCGCCACTCGCCGTCCTCGACCCCCGGAAGCTGCGCCGCGACGGGGGACGCGAGCCCCGACAGGCAGACGGTGGCGGCCAGGGCTCCGGCCGCCAGGCGATATCGCGTCATCGTGACCCTCCGATGCGCTAGCGCGACCTTGCGGTCGCGTTGGGAGTCTGCCCGCGAGAGAGACTCTTGCGTCGCCGGTTCCGCGGCGCAGACTCCTAGCGCGGCTCGCCGGCCTCCGCGGCGGCCCTGCGTCCCGCGGCCAGCTCCTCGTATTCGGCGTCGTCCAGATAGGTGATGCCGATCCACGCGTGCGACATCTCGTCGACACCTCGCGCGCCGAACACCACCCACTGATCGGGGTCCGGGTTGATGCGGTTCGCGGCCGTGTTGTCCCACTTCGCGCGCAGCATCAGCACCGTGCCCTTCGGGAGCAGCGGCTGGGCGTCGTCGTCGTAGACGTAAGCGATCTGCCAGTTGTGGTCGTACCGGTTGACGCGGCTGAGCAGCTCGCGGCGACCGTCCGGGTAGAGGGCGGCCATCGACATCTCGGTGCCGCGCATGTGCATGTGGGGCCGGAAGCTCTGGAGCAGGGCCGGGCGGTCCAGGACGTACTGGTCCTCGAGAACCAGGTGCCCGTGCGGCGGGATGAGGATGTCGCTGGCCCGCAGGCGCTCCCGGTGGGTGCCGTCGACGTAGAACTGCCGCTCGCCGGCCGTCACCCGGGCCGGCACCTCCCCCTCCGGATACAGCCACACCCCCACCTCGGCCACATCGGTCACCTCCTCGCCCACCGGGAAGTAGTGCAGGCTGAAGCGGACCGTGGCCGGGCCCGGCGGCAGCAGCTTGCCGACGCCCTCGGGCAGCAGGTCCCAGCGCTTGCCGATGCCCATCCCCACGAGGCGCACCGACGGCGGGCGCGCCTCCCCTTCCGCCGGCTCCCTGCCGCGCAGCATGGCGTGACCGTGGTGCGTCACCCGGATGCCGAGGGGGTAGGAAGGCTTGAACTCGGCCGCGCGGATGTAGCGGGCGACGTCGAAGCCCTCGAACTCCAGCTCCGGCGACCACCACTGGTCCTGCCCGTTGGCCGCGACGTGGTAGGGCGTCGAGCGGACGACGAAGTCGGGCGGGCGGCCGAGGATGGCCTCCACCTCCCAGGCGTCGGCGCGCGGGAACGCGAGCGGCTCCGGCAGATCGGCCGGGTCGCCCTGCGGGGCGCCCGCGTCCGCCCAGCGGACGACGGTGTCGATCTCGTCCGGCGTCAGCGAGATGTCGTTCTTGTAGTCCCGGATCCCCACCGTCGGGTCGAGGTGCCAGGGCGGCATCAGGCGCCGCGCCACCCGGTCGCGGATGCTGCGCGCCCAGGGGCGCGCGTCGCGGTACGTGAGCAGCGACATCGGTGCGATGCCGTGCGGCTGGTGGCAGTGCTGGCAGGACCGCTGCAGGATCGGCGCCACGTCCCGGCTGAACGTCGGAGCGGTGTCGGCCGCGACGGGCGCCACCGGCGCACCGCTCTGGGCCAGGGCCTCGCCGGCCCCCGCCAGCAGTGCGGCGGCCAGTGCCGCGACGACGACCGGCCCGGCCGGGCCGCCCCCCGTCGCCGGGCCCCCGCTCCGGTTCGTCCGGTTCGCGTCCCCGCCTACCGTCCGGTCACCCTGGCCCATGGTCTGCTTCTCCCCCGCGGCTCCCCGCCGCACCCCGCCGGAGGTCACGGCGCGACCGTGACCGGCACGAATCCGTTGGTCCAGCAGCACTGAAACTCGAACTCCCGGATCACGTTGAAGGCGAGCACCCGCAGCAGGTAGTCGCCGGGCTCGGAGAAGGTCACCGCGGTGGTGACCTCCGCCCCGCCCCGCGGCGCCCAGGCTTCCGCCTCGACGCTCGCCGCCCGCACGGCGAACGCGACGTCGCCCGGTCCCTGGTGCTTGAACCACTTGAGGTTGATCGGACGCTCGTCTCCGGCGGCCTCCGGGTCGCGGGCGACCCACGCGGCGAGATCGAGCGGCCTCCCCGCCTTCGCCCGCCGCGCATCCCCGGTGATGCCGCGCGGGCCGCGCCCGACCGGCCCGCCGGGCGCCAGCCGGAGCAGCGGCGACATGCTGGACCGCCCCGGAAACTCCCACCCCGCGAGCTCGTACGCGGGACTGGTGAGCCGCCCGGGGACCGAGAGCGTCTGCCCGTGGGAGCGGAGCGTCCACACCACGTCGCGGCTTCCGAAGTCGGCCGGCACCGTCACCGTGAACGCCCCCCAGTGGCGCCGGTCGTTCTCGGGGACCGGCTCGAAGCGGGTCGGCTGACGTCCGTCGAACTCGGCCGGCGCGAGGAAGTTGTCCGGGCCCAGCGGGACCTCCAGCGTCTCCTCCGTGTTCACGCTGAAGTAGCCGAACGACAGCTCGAAGGTGCCATCGGGGTTGCGGTACCAGCCCTCGAAGATGGGAACGACGGGACCGCCCGAGGGCCGCAGCAACTGGACCTCGAACTGCGTCTCGCCCGGGTTGGCGACGCGCCGCTCCGACGCGCGCTGCCCCGCGAGGGCGGGGGCGCACAGCACCGTCGTCGCCGCGAGGGCAACCGCCCACGGTCCCGTCCGTCGCATCGTTTCCCCAGGGCGCCGCGGCGGCCGGCCGAGGGTCCCCGCCGCGGAGGAACGATCATAGCCCATCACCGAGGGCCCGCCGCGGGCCGAGCCTTCGATCGGGAGGAGACGCCTCGCCCGCCCCGGCGCGGGGGGCGACGGACGGATGTGAAGCTGCTCATGACGCCCGGGAACGTCGTCATGATGCTCAGCGGAACGGGCGGCATGCGCTCGCCGTCCCCGGGTGCGGCAAGCATCGGCGTCCAGCCGGCAGGCGCTCTGGATGAGCGGACGGCTGGACCGCCGAGAGTGAGCCTACAGGGCCAGACGCCCTCCGAACCGCATGTCCCGCAACCGGAACTTCTTCTTGATGTCGGTGACCGGGCCCAGCTTCGTCACGAACTCGACGTCGCGCTCGGCCGGGGTGATGGCCTCGGTGCGAGGGAAATGGAAGAGGGCGCGAATCGACTGATCGTCGTCCCGCTCCAGAACGATCAGTTCCGGCGCGACCGGCGGCCTGTCCCGTCGCTTCAGCATCGTCTCGGCCTTGACCGCATCAATCCTGCGGCCGAGAAGCGCGAAGGGCGGGGGCAGTCCCACTACCGCCACCGTGTAGAAGGGGTCCTCCTCGGCCAGGAACTCGCGGCCGTCCGGAGGTATCGGCGCGTCGCGCCCGACCACCGCCCGCACGACGGCCTGACGCACCGGGAGGGCATTGATCCAGAGGACGGTTACCGTCGTGCGCCGGATCCCGGCGAACTGCCGGGCATCGGCCTCGCCCGGCAACGGGGCCGCGCCCACTCCACCGAACCCGAAGGGGTCGGGCGCGGCGTGGTAGCGGTCGGACGCCTCGGGCTGCAGGGCGCCCATCACGATGTTGACCCGCTTCGCCCACGGCGAATCGGTCAGCATCTTGCGGACTTCCTTGTCCGACCAGGAGGTGAAATCCTTCTCCTCCCAAAAGTCGGCGGCCAGGAGGGCGGTCCCGGCCAGGAGCCAGCAGACGAGCGCGCCACTCACCGCCTGTCGCACGACCCACCTCCGCTCGGCGGTTCCGTCCGGGCTCCGGAATGTGCTCCGACCTGCGACCCGCGGCCACGCGAGACGCCGGCGCTCCGCCAGCGAGCCCGGGTCGGCGCAGCGGGAGTCTGCCCCGGCGCGAAACGTCGCTTCCGCGTGCCCCTGCGGCGCAGACTCCCGGCGATGTGCAGCGGAACCGCTACAGCAGGAGACGACCGTCGACCTGCATGTCGCGCAGCCGGAACTTTCGCTTGATCTCGGTGACGGAGCCGAGCTTCGTGATGAACTCGACTTCCCCGTCGTCGAGGGTGAGCGGGTTGTCGCGGGGGAACATGAACATCACCCGGATCGACTGGTCCCCTTCCCGCATGAACCCGATGTCGATGGGCGGGATGGGATCCCGGTCGTCCGGCTTCAGCATCGTCTCGGCCAGCACCTGGTTGACCATCTGCCCGAGCACCTCGAACGCGGGCGGCAAGCCGACGACCGCGATGGTGTAGAACGGGTCCTGCTCCGACAGGAACTGCTCGCCCTCCGGGGGGACGTCGCCGTTGCGGCCGACGAGCCCGCGGACCATCGCCTGCCGCACCGGCAGCGCGTTGATCCACACTACGTTGACCCGGGCGCGCCGAATCCCCGAGAAGCCCGCGTCTCCACCGCCGCCCCGTCGGCCGGCGCCACCACCGAAGTTCACGCCGTCCCCCGTGAAGCGGCTGGCTTCCTCCTCGCGGAGCCCGCCCATGATGATGTTGACCTGCTTCGCCCACGGCGAGTCGCTCATCATCTCCTGGACCTCGCGGTCCGACCAGCTCGTGAACTCCTTGTCCTCCCAGAAGTCGGCGGCCACCACGGCCCCGAACGCCAGGAGCCACACGCCGAGCGCCCCGATCAGCTTGCGTTGCATTGCCTGTCCTCCGTGCTCCGTCCCAGCCCACCAACCGTCGCCCGACGGCTCCGCTGGGTGCCCAACCGACCTCGCAGGAATCTGCGCCGTAGCACGGTGCGCATTCCCGGTTACCGGCGCAAGCAAGGTCGCCACGGCGCCACGGGAAGGCCGCCGGCGCGGCCGCGCTCCCAGCCCGGGAGCCACTCTCGTAGCGTATCGGAAACGCGATCGCCGGTCCAGAAGCTGCGCCTCGCGGCACGTGCCTCTGCGCGGCCGCTCGTCGACGCACGCTCTCACGGGTCGAGCCGGCGGTCGGGGAACAGTCGTGTCATCCCGATGCCCGCCCTCTCGACGCGGACCGTCACGCTGGCTCCCGGCGGATCGGGGCGTTCGTAGACGACCCGATACCGGCTCGACAGGTCCCGGTAGCGGATGCCCATGTCGGTCGCCAGTGCCTCCATGGCATTCGCCATGGCGGTGGCCACGACGACGGAGGTGTAGCGGCCGCCCGTGTCCCCCGCGAGGTCGGGGGCCAGCCCGCTCACCGACCCGTCGAGGTCCCGCCCCCGGACGTACCAGTGGACCACGTGCACGATCACCCCCGCAGCCCGCAGCCGGTTGATGAAGCGCAGGTACCGCCGGTCGTTCATGAAGCCGCTCGCCTCGCCGGTGCTTGTGACCAGGGCCACGAACACCGGCCACGCCTCGCCGCCGTCGTAGCGCCGCTCCAGCGTCTCGCGTATCCCGTCCGCGAGGCGCACGCCGCCCGACTCGTCCGGAAAGATGGAGGCGCCCGCGGCCAGCAGCGCCGCGCGATCCATCGTGAACTCGACGTGCTGCCGGACGTGCCCGCCGATGGTGAACAGGCCGACGAGGTGCGCGGGCGGCAGCGACCGCAGGAACGCGGCGACCGCGTCGCGGAGGGCGTTGACGGCATGGCCGGCGCGGATCGACTCGCCGTTGTCGACCAGGAGCGCGATCCGCATCGGCTCCGTGCCCGGCGTGGCCGACACGACCCGCGCGCGGCGCCCGCCCTCGAGGACCGCGAACTCCTCGGCCGCGAGATCGGTCAACGGGCGACCCAGCACGTCCAGGACGCGCACGTAGACGACGTTCCGCTCCTGGGCGGCCACGACCGGGGCGGCCGTGAGGCCCGCGACGAGGACGACGACGCCGGCCGCCGCCCGAGCGGCTGCTGGGCCCTTCATGCTCGCTTCCCCGGTTACGCCGCCAGTCGCAGCGCCGGCTGATCCCCGGAGCGTCCGCCGCCCGCGGCTAGCGGTCCAGGTTCCGGTCCGGATACAGCCGCACGCCGACCGCCGGACGCGTAACGCGGACCCGGACGCGGCGACCCGGCGGATCGGGGCGCTCGTAGACGACGACGTAGCGACTCGACATCTCTTCGTAGTGGGCGCCCAGGGCGGCTCCGAGCTCCGCCATCGCGTTGACCATGCCGGTCGCCACCGCGAGCGATCGATAGCGGCCGCCGGTGTTCCCGGTCAGGTTGACGGCGAAGCTCGTCGCCGAGTCGGGCCGGTCGCGTCCCGCTGCCGACCACTGGACGACGTGGATCATCACGCCGGCCGCGCGCAGATCGTTCACGAAGCGCAGGAAGCGCCGGTCGTTCATGAAGGCGCTCGCCTCGGGGGCGTCGCTGAGGAGCGCCACGAAGACCGGCCAGGCTTCGTCCCCGTCGTAGCGCCGGTCGAGCGTCTCCCGAATCGCATCGACGAACCGCACGCCGCCCGCCTGGTCGGTGAAGATGCTGCGCCCGGTCTCGATCAGCTCCTCCCGGTCCGTGGTGAAGTCGACGAGCCGACGGACCTGGCCGCCGATCGTGAACAGGCTGACGGAATGCTGCGGCGGCAGGGCCTCGAGGAACGCGGCCACCGCGTCGCGCAACGGATTGACGGCCTGACCGGCCCGCATCGCGTCGCCGTTGTCGACCAGCAGGGAGATCTTCATCGGCTCGGAGCCGTTGCGGGCCGCGACGATGCGCGCTTCCCGGCCGCTCTCCTCGATCTCGAACTCGTCCTGCGTCACATCCGTAACCGGCCGGCCGGCCAGATCCATCACGTGCACGTAGCCGACCCGCACCTCCTGCGCGGACGCAACCGGAACGGCGAGCCCGACGACGACGCTCGCGGCCAGCGCCGTTCGCCCCACGGGCAGCCTGGGTCGTCCTGACATGATTCGGCTCCTTCGTCGATGCGCGCCGCCCCCCGACGAGTCCGGCGCGGCGCTCCCGCTCAGGGGTCGATCGCGCGGTCGCGGAACAGCCGCAACGCGACCTGCGGCCGCGTGACCCGCATCATGACCCGCTGGCCGGGGGGATCCGGCCGCTCGAAGGTCAGCTTGTAGCGCGTGGACACGGCGTCGTAGTGGGCGCCCATGTCGGTCGCGAGCTGCGTCATGGCGCCGACCATCCCCGTGGCCGCGGCCACGGATACGTAGCGCCCGCCGGTGAGCTCGGTCAGGTTGAGGGCGATCGTGTGGGTAGCCGACGTTCCGCGGCCGCCGGCGTCGCTGTCGACGAGCGACCGTGTTCCACGCGGGGCGAACCGCTCGCCCGCGCCCCCCCCGCCCCCGCCGCCGAACGAGCTCGCGCTGAACGACTCCTGCAGCCGCGCGCGCCGCGCGCTGTTCCACTGGATTACGTGGACGATGGCTCCGCGAGCCCGCAGCGACTCGACGAAGCGGCGGTACCGGCGCTCGTTCAGGAACGCGCTCGCTTCCCCGGAATCGGTGATCAGGGCGACGAAGACCGGCCACATCTCGTCCTCGTCGTAGCGACGCTCGAGCGTCTCGCGGATCGAGTCGACGAAGCGGACCCCATCGGTCTCATCCGTGAAGAGCCCCCTCGCCTCCTCGACGAGCTCCCCGCGGTCCGTCGTGAAGTCGACGACCTGACGAATCTGGCCGCCGATCGTGGAGAGGCTGACGAGATGCCGGGGCGGGAGCGCCTCGATGAACCCGGCGACCGCGTCGCGCATCGGGTTCTCGGCCTGGCCCGCGCGCATCGCCTCGCCGTTGTCGACGAGCAGCGCGACCCGCATCGGGTCCGTGCCGATCCGCGCCGACACCACCCGGCCCGGGACCCGATCCTCCGCCACCTGGAACTCCTCGGGCGCGAGGTCGGTCACCGGTTGCCCCTGCTGGTCGACGACCTGCACGTAGGCCACGCGCTGCTCCTGGGCCGACGCGACGCCGGCCGACGCGACGGACGCGACCGTCGCGGCCACGACCATCCACGCTCTCCCCCTGCGGAGTCGATTCGCCATGAGTCCTACCCCTTCCTGGAAGCGTCCGGGCCGCCGGAAGGGCCCGGTCGCTGAAGCCGGTGGATCGATGCGCCGCTCCACGAACGATTCGATGTCGTTGCTATGCAAGATCCTCACCGGCTACGGCATGCTCCGGTCGCCGAAGAGCTGCAGGTTGACGCCGGGGCGGGTCACGCTCACCGACACGCTCTGCCCCGCCGGATCGGGGCGCTCGTAGATCACGCGGTAGCGTATCGACGCCTGATCCCAGTGAGCGGCCATGTCGGTCGCCAGTTGCCGCAGATTGTCCTCATAAGCGGTCGCCGCCGCTATCTGCGTGTAGCGGCCGCCGGTGTTCTCGGCCAGGTTGATGGCAAACCCGGTCGCCACCTGCCCGGCGAACCCCGCCCCGCGCGAGCGCCAGAGCACGGAATGCACGGTCACGCCGCCCGCTCGCAGGTTACCGACCCAGCCCATGAAGCGGTCCTCGTTCATGAACGCGCTCGACTCGAGTGCGTCGGTCAGGACCGCAACGAAGATGGGCCACGCCTCGTCGCCGTCGTAGCGGCGGTCCCAGGTCTCCCGGACACCATCGATGAAGCGGACGCTGCCGGCGTTGTCGACGTGGATGTCCGCGACCTCCTCGAGCAGCTCGCCCCGGTCGGTCGTGAAGCCCACCCGCCGCCGGATCTGGCCACCGACCGTAAACAGTCCGATCTCGTGCTCGGCCGGGATGTTCTCGATGAACGCAGCCACGCCGTCGCGCAGCGGATTGATCGCCTGTCCCATGCTGATCCGGCGCCCGTTGTCGACCAGCAGCGCAATCTTCATCGGCTCGGCCCCGACGTCGGCCGACACGACCCTGGCGGCGTTCCCGTCCTCGCTGACCTGGAACTCCTCCGGTGCGAGGTCGGTCACGGGCTGGCCGGTCTGATCGATGACCGCCGCATAGATCAGGCCGAGCTCCTGGGCCGACGCGGCGCCGGCCAGGCCGACTCCCACCAGGCAGGCTACGACGGCTACCGCCGCGCGCGGGATGACGAAACGACGCATGCTCGACCTCCTTGCACCCGTGCGACTCCTTGGCGCGAGCCGCCCGATGTCCAGTCCGAGTCGCCGCCGCGGCGGCGCACCAAGCTCGTCCACAGCATATATAGGCCGGCCCCGCAGTTCCAGCCCATCGCCGCCGGGAGTCTGCGCGGTAGGACGGTGCAGACTCCCGGCCGAATTGGTCGAGCGCCAGGCGGAGGCCGAGGCGCGACCCGCGGTCGCGGCGACGAATGGCGGGCTACAATGGCGCGTCCCGCGATGTCGCTCTTCCGACCGGCGATCGACGCCCTCGACGGTTACGTGCCGGGCGAGCAGCCGGACCAGCGGGACGTCATCAAGCTCAACACCAACGAGAACGCGTATCCGCCCAGCCCGCGGGCGCTGGAAGCGCTGCGGGCGATCGACGCGGAGCTGCTGCGGCGCTACCCCCACCCCGCGGCGGACGAGTTTCGGCGGAGTGCGGCGACGGTGCTCGGCGTCGATCCGGGGTGGATCCTGGCCGGCAACGGCAGCGACGATCTGCTGACGATGCTGATGCGCGCCGTCGCCGCCCCCGGCCGCGCGGTCGCGTACCCCGCCCCGACCTATGTCCTCTACCGGACACTGGCCGCGATGCAGGAGGCGCCGGTCGTCGAGGTGCCGTTCGACGACACCTACGCGCTGCCGGTGGACGCCCTCGTGCGCGCCGCGGCCGAGCTCACGATAGTCGCCAACCCCAACAGCCCCTCCGGCACCGCGGCGCCCCCCGACGCCCTCGAGGCCCTGGCCGCGCGACTCGACGGGGTGCTCGTCGTCGACGAGGCGTACGCGGAGTTCGCGGACCACACGGCGCTCGATCTCGTCCGGCGCTCCGACCGCGTCGTCGTGCTGCGGACGCTCTCGAAGAGCCATGGGCTCGCGGGCCTGCGCCTCGGGTTTGCCGTCGCCCGGCCGCCGCTCCTCGCGGGGCTCGCCAAGGTCAAGGACAGCTACAACGTCGACGCCGTCGCGGCGCGCGTCGGTGCCGCCGCCATGCGCGACGTCGACCACACCCGCGGCACGGTGGCCCGCATCCGGGAGGCACGGAGCCGGCTGGCCGCCGCACTCGCCGGGCTCGGGTTCCACGTCTGGCCGAGCCAGGCGAACTTCCTGCTCGCCCGTCCGCCCGACGGAGACGCCAGGCGGCTGTACGACGGCCTCCGCTCACGCGGCATCCTGGTCCGCTACTTCGCCGAGCCGCGCCTCGCCGACGCGCTGCGGATCACGGTGGGCACGGAAGCGCAGAACGCACGCCTGACCGGGGCGCTCGCCGAGCTGATGCGGCCGCGGCCGTCGTGAGCCGTGCCGCGCGCACCGCGACCCCGTGCGGCCCAAGGCTATAATGCCGCCCTGCGCCCACACGGTGCGCCGGCGTCCGCGCCTGCGCCCGCCTCGAACGGGCCCGGCGTGCTGTGCCGCCGGCCCGGAAGGGACCTGAGATGCTTCGCTCATGCCCGGGAGCTAGCGCCGCAGAACGTCAACGAAGTGGAGTGCCGCGGCGCAAGCTCCTGGGACGGTGGGGCTGGGGCCGACCCGGAGCCTGCGACGGGTTGGCGGCGCTAGGAGCTTGCGCCGCAGAAAGCAACGCAGTGCAGTTCCGCGGCGCAAGCTCCTGGGACGGTGGGGCTGGGGCCGACCCGGAGCCTGCGACGGGTTGGCGGCGCT
>JAPOWL010000243.1:0-816 GCA_026707615.1 Acidobacteriota bacterium
GCCCGCGCGGTCGCCGAATCCGGGATGGGCGCCGACCGCGACGCCCGCCTCGAGCGCCAGCCGGACCGTCGACCGCATGACGCCGGGGTCGCCGGCGTGCGCGCCGCAGGCGACGTTGGCGGAAGTGATGCAACCCATCACGCCACGGTCGTCGCCGAGCGTGTAGGGGCCGAACGACTCGCCGAGGTCGCAGTTCAGATCGACGCGCACGTCCCCCTTGGCCTCACCGGCGATCCGCGCTTCCGGGGCGCGCGACGGCAATGTCCCGCTCGGCCTCGGCGATCGCCCCCTCGAGCCAGACCAGCCACTCGTGGCCGTAGGTCTCGACGTAGCCGGTCGCCACGCGGCCCGCGGCCATCAGGAACGCCCGCCGCTCGTCGGGCGAGAGCACCTGCACGACGCCGCCCGCCGCCTCCATCGCCCGCACCGCGTCCGCGTGCCGGCCCGGGGGCACGGCCCGGGTCAGCCGCGCCACCTCGGCGAACCCTGCCTCGACGACCTGCCTGAGCGCCATCGGAAGCGCCTGTCGGGAGGCGTCGTTCATCAGCCAGAGGACGGCCGCATAGGAGTGGCGATCCAGCGTCACGTGGCGGACCCGCTCGTGGAGCCCCAGGGCCACGATCTCGGGAAGCGGCAACGTCACTCCGTCGACGGCGCCGCTCGCGAGCGCCGCCGCCAGCTCGGAGCGCGGAACGGGGGCGGAGACCGCGCCGAGCGCCGTCGCCAGTTCGGCCTCGATCGGCGAGTCCGCGGTCGACAGCGTCAGTCCCTGCAGATCGCCGGGCGCGCGCACGGGGCGTTCGGTGTTCGCCAGGG
>JAPOWL010000243.1:826-3263 GCA_026707615.1 Acidobacteriota bacterium
CGCAGCTCGCCTGGCGCGCGCACGGGGCGATCGGTGGTCGCGAGGGTCCGCCAGCCGGCGGAGGTCCCCATCGCCATCGGCCGCAGCCCCGTGCGGTCCACCAGGGCATCGCGGAGCCGGGCATAGAAGGGGCCGCTGAATACCCGATCGACGACCGCCTCGTTCTCGAAGAGGTACGGGACGTCGAGGATGCGTATCTCGGGGAAGAACGCGGCGATGTCCTCCGCAGCTGCGTGCGTGACGTCGAGCGTCCCGGCCCGGAGTGCGTCGAGGCACTCGCGCGCATCGCCGCAGGTCTCGTCCCCGGAGGCGATCTCGACGGCGACCGCGCCGGCGGAGAGCCCTTCCACCAGGGCCTCGAACGCCGCCGCGCCGGCGCGCTCGCCGTCCGCCGCGCCGGCGGGCAGGGAGACCGAGAGGGTGTGGGCGGCGACGGGCTCGGCGGTCGGCGGCGGTTCGGCATCCGCCCCGGGCGCCTCGACGCCGCACGCGACGGCGCCGGCGACCGTGGCGGCCACGACGAGCGCGCGCCCCGCGCGACGCCTCCGCCCGCCGAACGTGCGCTTCCTCACACCCCGTCCTCCGTTATCCGACGCGGACCGGCCGAACCGGAACCGGTCGCCGATCCCAACCGTAGCACAGGGATCGCACTGCGCAGGATCGGCGACGCCGCGTCGCTGCCCCGGGGTCGCCGCGCCCGCCATCGACCTGCTCCCCACGCTCGCCGGAGAGAGCGAGAGGGCGAGATCGACGGCACGCAAACGGTAGTCGTACTCTCCCGACCCGCGGATATGCTACCGCCATGAGTATGCGGCTGCAGGTCGTCCTGGACGACGCGGAGGTGGATGCGTACCGCCGGCTGGCCGTACGCGACGGGCTGACGCTGTCGGAGTGGGTCCGCCAGAAGCTGCGCCAAGCCGCGCGCCACCAGGCGTCCGGGAGCGCGGACCGCAAGCTGGCCGCCATTCGCGCCGCGGCGCGCACCGACTTCCCCACCGCGGACATCGATCGGAGGCTGCGCGAGATCGAGTCGGGCTATCGAGCGTGATCCTCGTCGACTCGAACGTTCCGATGCACCTCGTGGGCGCGGCCCATCCGCACAAGCCGGACGCACAGCGGCTCCTCGAGCGCCTGGCGATCGAGCACCGGCAGAATCTCAAGTCAGCGAAGCCCGCTCGGAGTCGCCCATCTCGACGCCGCCGGCCGGGAAGTACTCCCGCCAGCGCTCCGTCACCCGTTGCGCGATGTCGGGACGGCAAGTGAGCTCCCGCGGGTAGGACGGCTTCATGCGGGCGTCGATCACGATCGGGGGCGTGTACGACACGTGGTGCCGCACGACGCGGCTCGCGCGTGCGTGGAGGTCGGCGGCGGGCTCGAAGCGGGTGAACGTCGTCCAGAGGAAGTTCATCACCGACGCGACGGCGCGATCCGGCTCGTCGGAGACGACGACGAGCGGCCAGTCGGCGAACGCGGCAGCCTTCGCCAGGCGCTCGGCGGCGCGGGGCTCGGCCGCGTACGCCGGCGCGTCGACGACGAGGCACCCCGGGCAGAAGACGCGCACCGTATTCACGCCGCGGGGCAGCTCCGCGGCCTCGAACGCGGCGGGCAGCGCGCGAACCGCGGGGCCGAGGCCGAGCCAGATCCCCTTGGAGCCTTCGTTCACGGTCGGTCCCGTGTAGTCGAGCGTGTCCATCGACAGGTTGGACATGACGTACAGGTCCGTCTCCGGACGCGTTCGCTCCAGCAGGTGCACGAGCGTCCGCCGGAAGTCCCGGAGGTCGACCCGCTGGTCGGTCACGAGCAGGAACTTGGTCAGCGAGAGCTGCCCCTCGCCGAGAATCCGGAACGCGCTGGCCATCGCCTCGCGGGCGTAGCGCTGGCGGACGACCGCCGCCCCCAGCGAGTGGTAGCCGGTCTCGCCGTAGGACCACAGGTCGACCACGCCGGGCATGACGAGCGGGAACAGCGGCGAGAGGAGCTCCTGCAGGAGGTCGCCGATGAAGAAGTCCTCCTGCCGGGGCTTGCCGACCACCGTGGCCGGGTAGATGGCGTCCCGCCGGTGCGCGATGCGGTCGACGGTGAACACCGGGTAGTCGTGGGCCAGCGAGTAGTAGCCGTAGTGATCACCGAAGGGTCCCTCGGGGCGGCGGACGTGCGGCGCGACGGAACCCACGAGGGCGAACTCCGCGCTCCCGATGAGGCGGTGCGGCCCGATGCCGCCGACGACCGGCAGCCGCTTGCCGGCGATGAGCGACGCCAGCATCAGCTCGGGCACGTTCTCCGGCAGCGGCGCGATCGCGGCCAGCATCAGGGCCGGCGGGCCGCCGAGGAAGACGGTGGCCGGGAGCGCCTCGCCGCGGCCTTCGGCCACCGCGTAGTGGAAGCCGCCGCCCTTACCGATCTGCCAGTGCATGCCCGTCGACCGGTCGTCGTGCAC
>JAPOWL010000441.1 GCA_026707615.1 Acidobacteriota bacterium
GGCATGGAGTATTACGACGCACCGGCCGTCCGCCGCATCGTGCGCGCCGCGGCCGCCGAGGACTACCGGTTCTCGGCCCTCGTCGACGCCGTCGTCACGAGCGACGTGTTCCGGATGAAGCAGAAGCGGCCGGCGCCGGACGCGCCGGCCACGGTTGTGGTGGCCGGGCAGTAAGCGCCCATCACCCCGTCGGTGACCGGAGGAGACTGCACAGATGATCATCACGAAGATGGCGTTGCCTCGGCGGACGTTCCTGCGCGGTGTCGGCGCGACGGTCGCGTTGCCGCTGCTGGACGCGATGGTCCCGGCGCTCTCGGCGATGTCCCGCACGGCGGCCGCCCCGGTTCGCCGCCTCGCGTTCTCCTACATCCCGAACGGCGCCATCATGGAGCAGTGGACGCCGGCCGCCGAGGGAACGGACTTCGACTTCCCGGCGATCCTGGCCCCCCTCGAGCGCCATCGCGACCGGCTGGTCGTCGTCTCCGGCCTCGACTCCCGCCCGTCGGAGGCAGCCGAGGGCGAGGGCTCCGGCGACCACGCGCGGGCGAGCGCGGTCTGGCTGACCGGGGTGCATCCCAAGCGGACGGAGGGCGCCGACGTCCGCGGCGCGAAGACGATCGACCAGCTCGCGGCCGACGAGCTCGGCCGCGACACGCAGCTCCCGTCGCTCGAGGTCGCGGCCGAGGACTTCAGCGCCGTCGGCGGCTGCGACATCGGCTACTCCTGCAGCTACGTCAACACGCTCTCCTGGCGCACGCCGACGACGCCGCTCCCGATGCAGACCGACCCGCGCGTCATCTTCGAGCGCCTGTTCGGCGAGGGGCTCGGGGCCGAGGAGCGGCGGCGGCAGCTCAGCCAGGACCGGAGCATCCTCGACGCCATCGTCGGCGAGGTGGGACGGCTGCGGAAGCGCCTCGGCGCGGCCGACACGGCGCGCGTCACCGAGTATCTCGACAGCGTCCGCGACGTCGAGCAGCGGGTCCGGAAGGTGGAAGCGCGGGCCGGCCAGCACATCGAGCTGCCCGAGATGCCGATCGGCGTCCCGGAGCTCTACGACGACCACGTGAAGCTGATGTACGACCTGCAGGCGCTCGCGTTCCAGGCCGACATCACGCGCATCAGCACGTTCATGCTCGCCCGCGAGGCGTCGACGCGCACCTACAGCCACATCGGCGTGCCCGACCCGCACCACGCCATCTCGCACCACGGCAACGCGCCGGACAAGGTGGCGAAGCACGCGAAGATCAACACGTACCACGTCAGCCTGTTCAGCTACTTCCTGGACAAGCTGCGGTCGACGCCCGACGGCGACGGCACCCTGCTCGACCACGCCACGCTGCTCTACGGCGGCTGCATCAGCAACGGCAACCTCCACACGCACACGCGTCTCCCGGTCCTGGTCGCCGGCGGCGGGGGCGGGCGGACGCAGTGCGGCCGTCACGTGGTTGCCGAGGACGGCACGCCGATGACGAACCTGCTGCTGTCGATCCTCGACAAGGTGGACGTCCACCGGGAGCGGATCGGAGACAGCACGGGCCGCTTGTCCGAGGTATAGGGCGGCGTTCCGGCGCACCCTCTCGCCCCGGGTCCCTTGCGGGGGGCCCGGGGTTCTTCTCGTACGCCTTCCCTTCCGCCTTCACGGGCGAGCCCACACCCCCTGGCACCGCGCCTTCCGCGGATTCCGCGGACTCTCCCAACGGCCAGCGCCGCCAACCCCGTCGCAGGCTCCGCGTTCGGCCCCAGCCCCACCGCATCGGGCCCCGAACGGCGGCGCTGTGGGACAATGCCTCGAGCACCCGCCCCGATCCATTCATGTCCTGGACCCAGCTCGCGATGAAGGCGGTAGAGGACCGCGTGTGGCCCGAGTGGCGGGCGGCGGTCGAGGTCACGGCCGTCTTCCTGCTGACCTATCTGCCGGGCCTCGGCCGCGGCTTCATCAAGGACGATTTCGCCTGGATCGCCGCGAACCAGGTGACCAGCGCGGGCGAGCTCCTGGGGCTGTTCACGAGCACGGCCGACTTCTACCGGCCGGTCGTCCGGCTCAGCTTTGCGGCCGACTGGTGGCTCTTCGGGATCGAGCCGCTGGCGTACGGACTCACGAACCTGGCCATCCTGGCCGCCGGCGCCCTCGCCCTCCGCGCCCTCGCCCTCGCGCTCGGGATGCCCCGGGGCGCCGCCCTGCTCGCCGCGGGGCTCTGGGCGTTCAACTTCCACGGCGTCGACATGTCGCTGCTCTGGATCAGCGGGCGGACGGCCCTGCTGGCCACGCTGTTCGCCGTGCTCGCCGCCCGGTCCTTCGTCGTGGACCGGCCACGGGCGGCGGCCGGCTGGGCGCTCCTCGCCATGCTGTCACGGGAGGACGCGGTGCTCCTGCCGTTCGTGCTCCTCGCCTGGGGCGGGCTGTGGACGTCGAGCGCGTCCGGAGCCGGAGCCGGGGGCGGGGCGCCGGCACGCTTCCACCTCGGCCGCGCGCTGCGCTCGTCCTGGCCGCTGTTCGTGTCGCTGGCTCTCTACCTCGCCGCCCGTACGGCGGCGGGGGCGATGACTCCGCTCGACGCGCCCGCCGCGTACCGGTTCGTGCTGAGCCCGGGGCCGGTCATCCTGAATGCCCTCTCGTACCTCGACCGGGGCGCGACGCTGGCTGCGTCGTTCGTCGTGCTCCTGGCCGCCGCGGCGTGGATCGTGCCCCGTCCCTCCGCGGAGCAGCGTCGCTGGGTGCTTCTCGGACTCGTCTGGATGCTCGGCGGGTACGCGCTCGCCGTGTTTCTGCCGGTCCGCTCGAGCCTCTACGCGGTGGGGCCGGCCGCCGGCGCGTCCCTGGCCGGCGCGGCGCTCGTCGCCGCCCTCTGGGACGGCGGCGGACGGGCCCTCCGCTGCCGTGCGGTGCTGGCCGGCGCGTTCGCGCTCGCCATCGCGGTTCCCATCCACTGGGCCCGGCTCGACGAGTGGGTCGACTCGGCGCGCCTGTCGACCCGGGTGCTGGACCGGCTCGCCCCCGTGGTCGCGACGCTGCCGCCGGAGGGCGTCATCCGCCTCGACGACGACCGCGCGCGGCGGATCAACCTCGACGCCGCGTTCGGCACCCTGGTCGAGACCGCCGTCCTGGTCCGGACGGGACGCCGGCAGCCGGTCTGGATCGAGCCTCCGCCCATCGACTGGCGGCTCGCCGGGCTCGTCCCCCCTCGCGAGGAGGACGTGGCGGTCCGCTTCGCGCGGCGGGACGACGACCTGGTGCGGCTCCCGGATCCGCG
>JAPOWL010000482.1 GCA_026707615.1 Acidobacteriota bacterium
GCCTCCAGCAGCTCGTCGTCCGGCAGGCTGCTCCAGAGGAAGAAGGCGATGCGCGACGCCAGCGCGAGATCGTCCAGGCGATACGGCTCGCCCGGCGCGACGCCCGGCGGGTCGGACACCACGCGGAACAGGAAGTCGGGGCTCACGAGCAGAGCCCGTACGGCGCGCTCGATCCCGGCCTCGAAGTCGCCGCGCGCGCGCCCCTCGCCGTAGAAGGCGGCCAGGGCATCGACGTCGGCCGCCGTCACCGGCCGCCGGTAGGCGCGGCGGGCGAGCGTCGAGAGGATCTGCCGGGCGCACGGCGCCTCGTCGGCTTCCGTCTCCGGCCGGCAGACGAAGATGCGGCGCCGGGACGGCGTGTCCCCGCCGCCGGCCGCGTTGAAGGGCCCGGAGATGGTGATCGTGCCGACGTGCGGCTGATAGAGGAGATAGTCGCCCTCGCCGTGGGGGCGATCGAACGGCTGCCGCACGCTCTCGGCGAGCGCGCTCGTCTTCTGGACGAACGCCGCGGTCACCACGCGGGGGCCCGCTCCAACGAAGATGCGGGCCTCCAGGTCCTCGGGGCCGGTGTTGTAGGCGGCCCCCTGATCGGCGGCGGGATCGGGCGGCGCGAGGTCGAAGACCCGGATGCGCCGGCCGTCGACGCTCAGCTCGAGCTGGTGCGGCTCGCGAATCGGCGCCCCCGCGAACAGGTCGAGGAGCTCGATCCGCAGGTCGTACTCGCCGTCACGGGGGAAGTTGTAGTCGACGGACATCCCGCCGCGCGTGCCGAACGGCAGCCCGTCCTGGTGCTGGTACTGCGACAGGTCGGAGACGATGCGGAACGTCTCGCCGGCCGGAGCCAGCGTCGAGGCGCCCACGGCGAGGCGGCTGATCACCCGCGCCGCGCTCATGTAGCGCTCGAGGAGGGTGGGCGAGACCTTCAGCACGCCGGCGATGTTGTCGAACCCGTAGCTCTGGTCGTCGGCCGGAACGAGTGCCGACGCGTCGATGTCGAGGGCCAGGAGATCCCGGACGGCGTTCTGATACTCCGTCCGGTTGAGTCGGTGCAGCGGCTCCGTCCGTCCGGGATTGGGACGCGCGGCCGCCTCCCGGTCGAGCGCGGTCTCCAGCCACGTCGCAAGCCCGTCCACGGCCTCGTCGTCCGGGCGCGGCCGGCCGAGGGGCGGCATCGTGCCGGTCCGCAGCTTGCGGATGACCTTCTCCCAGACATCGCCCGTCGCCGGGACGTCCGCGAGGTCGGCGGTCCGCAACTCGATGGGAACCGTCCCGCGCGCGGCGAGGCGCTCGTTGTGGCAGGTGATGCAGTAGCGCTGAAGCAGCACCTCGTGCTCGGCGACCGACCGCGGCGGAGCCGGGGCCGCTTCCGCCGCGGCAGGTTCCGGCACCGCGGCCGCGACGGCCGGGGGCGGCGGGACCGATTCGGCGGCCTGCGGTTCGAACGCCGCCGCGCCCACCGGGACGGACCCGAGCGCGCACACCAACCCGCATACGCCGAGCAGCACGGGTATTCGTCGCATCATTCGCCTTCCCCGCAACGACCGCGCCGGTACGATCCTGGGTCGCGACGCGCAGGCGCACATCTCCCACGCACCGTGGATCGTACGATCTTCCGTCCGCTTGTCAACCGCCGAACCGTCGTCTCCACCGGCCCCGGTCACGGGATTCCTCGCACCTGCTGTCGCCGACCGACGGCCATCAGACCTTGTGCTGCCAACAGACGCTGTCCCACCGCGACTCGTACGATTCGCCAGTGACCCCTTCGTGCTTCGCCCGATAGTGAGCGTCGATCCCGTCCCGGCCGTTGCCCCTGAAAGCGGTGACCGCAAAGCGGGCAGACTCTGGGGCGTTCGACCGGCTGGCCGTTACAGGGGCAGGCTTTTCGCGGCAGGTGCGCCCGGGATCGGCTGTCGGTCCGAACCCTGACCTCGACAGGTCAAGGCGTCACGGTGACGGTGACGTCGGCGGCCGAGTAGAGGTAGCCGTCGTCCGCCATCCCGCGGATGACGTACGTCCCCGGTTCGGAGAAGCGGGCCGTCGTGACGATGCGGCCGTCCTCGGGAATCGGGGGCGGCGTCCAGCCCGGCGTGTGGTCCTCCATGGGCGCGCTCCACGGATCGAAGTCGACCGTTCCGGGACCCCGGTACTGGATCCACGCCAGGCGCAGCCCCAACGCGTTGCGCCGTCCGGGTGGGCGGCTCTGGCGGGCGGGACGCATCTCGGGCACGCCGTCGTCCCGGATGATCGCGGTCAGCGTGAGTGGCTCTCCCACCCGCACCGAGCGCTCCGAGCTCTCGACGAGCACGATGGCGGGGGCCGCGTTCACCATCTCCGGGGCGCCGCCGCCGGCGCGGTTCATCGCGATGACCTGCTCGTCGATGATCTGCTCCGGGACCAGCCAGCCCACCGCGCGGTCGGTCCGCCCGTGCGCGGTGACGGTCCAGACCAGCTCGCGGTCACCCCAGTCGGCGGGCACGCGGACGCGGAAGATGAGGCGCTGGCGGCGCGGGTAGAAGAACGTCGGCTGGCCGCGGTCCGGATCCCCCGGTTCGAAGTGATTGTCGGGCCCGACCGGGATGCCGAGGTGCTCCTCGTAGTTCCGGTTCAGGTAGCCGAAAACCATGTTGAAGCTGCCGTCGGCGTTCTGCTCCCAGCCCTCGAACACCGGCTGCAGGTTCTGGCCGCTGTGGTAGGTCTGGGCAGCCGCGCCGGACAGGCCGCCAGGACCGAGCAGGGCGACGCACGCCAGGCAAGGCATCACCGCGATGGCAGCGGAACGCCGGGCGACTGCTCGCGCCCCTGCTGATTCGGACTTCGCGCGCATGGCGTCGACCCGCGCCCGCGCAGACCCGGCCACGCTGCGCATGGCTCGGCCCGCGAGCTTCCGAGCGCGTTCCGGAAGGCCGCGGACGCGTCCGAGATCGTCGGGCGCACGCTCCGCAACACGGCCACGACCAGACATCCTGCGCTCCCCGCTCACCGTCAGTCGTTCGTAGACTGCGCGCGCGCCTCGACCCGGCGCTCGAACTCCTCCTCCGGCATGTGGAAGAAGCTCATCCAGGCGAAGCTCATGTCGTCGATCGAGCGGTTGCCGAAGCCGACCCAGTTCTTGGGGTCGGGGTTGTAGCGGTTCGCGGCCGTGTTGTCGTGCCAGCCGATGACGTGGAGGATGGTGCCGGCCGGCAGCAGCGGCGCCTCGTGGTCGGCGTAGTTGTAGACGATGTGCCAGC
>JAPOWL010000221.1 GCA_026707615.1 Acidobacteriota bacterium
CTCGTCGTGCGCGGTGGGCACGAGCACGCTGCGAGCGGGATCGATGCGCAACCCGAGCACCGTCGGCGCGTAGAGGTAGGTGAAGAAGACGAGGGCGTCGTACGACGCGTGGCGCTCTTCGAGGTGCTCGATCAGGGCCGGGCACCACGGTCCCTGCTGCCGCAGCCATTCCTGCTCGTCCTCCGCGGTGTGCGAGTGGGAGAAGATCCAGTCCGAGTACGCGTTGAAGCTCTCGATGTCCCGCGTGCGGTCGTTGGCGAAGCGCCGCACCGTGACGCCCCGCACGCGATCCGTCCCCTCCGGGTACTCGTTCGCCCAGGTGATGTAGTCGCGCGCGCACGTCGTCAGCACCTCGACGTCGTGGCGGGCCGCGAGGCGCTCCGCCACCAGCCGGCAGTGGTACTCCGAGCCGCCGAGGATCTCCGTGCCGTAGCGCTGGACGATGAGGGCGACCTTCACGGCTGATCCGACGGGGCGGGGGGGAGCCGGAGGGCGACCCGGCGGAGAGCGGCGGGCAGACGCGTGGTCAGCAAACGTCCTCCAGCATTCGATCGAGCGCCGCTTCGATGCGGGCGGGCGCGAAGTCGAGCCGCCGGCGGCGCTGCCCGGCGACGATCGCGTCCCGCAACGCGTCATCGTACACGAGGCGGCCCAGCACCTCCGCCGCGTACTCGAAGTCCCGGGGCGCGAAACAGATGCCTGCGCCCCCGAGCGTCTCCGGGACCGCGCCCGCCGCGTAGGCGAGCACGGGCACGTCGGTCGCCATCGCCTCGACCAGCGGCACGCAGAAGCCCTCGTGCTCGCTGAGGGACACGTAGACGTCTGCGTGACGGTAGTAGGCGGCGAGCTCCGCGTCCGGGACCGGCCCCGTGAAGAGGAATCGCTCGCGCGGCATCCGGTAGGCGTCGATCAGCCCGCGGACCGCGGCGTGGTAGCGAGGCACGACGTCGGGGCGGCCGACGAAGATCATCCGGACGTGCGGGTCGACGTAGCGCTTGTAGTGCTCGGCGAGCCGCACGTAGTCCTCGATGCGCTTGTTCGGCGCGATGCGCCCGACGAACAGGACGTTGGTCAGCTCGTCGTCCAGGACCTCGTCGAGGACCGGCTGCCGCGGGGCCTGCGTGATGCGCTCGGTGTCGACCGCGATCGGCAGCACGCCCGTCGGGGTGAACCCGAGGGTGGCCAGCTCGCACCGGTTGTACTCCGAATCGCCCAGCGCGAGGTCGACGCGGCCGACGAGGCCGGCGAGCTCCTGCCGCGCGACGGTGGCGACGCGGAACAGCTCCGCGTCGTACGGGGCGAAGAACCGGGCGGGCGTCACGTTGTGATACTGGAGCACACGCCGTCCCGACAGGGACGCGAACGCCTCCGTCATCGGCGACGGCAACGCGAAGTGCAGGATCGTGACCTCGCCCGCGCGTGCCGCCGGATCGGCGAAGGGGCGGACCTCATCGCGCAGATCGTCGTCGATCGTCAGCGCGAAGAGCCCCGCCCGGTGGCCCCGGCGCCGCAGCATGTCGCGCATCCGGCGGGCGCTGTCGCCGATTGCGTCGCCGCGGTGCGCGGCCGGCACCCACTGGTTGACTACCATGGCGACTCCCAGCGCTCCGACCCCGGCGCCTTCGGCAACGCACCGTAGATGGACGGCCGGCGAAGGCGCAACTCGTCGAGGGCCTCCGAATCCGCGACCTGGCGCCAGAAGTCTCCGGCGACGCGCGGGGGGGCCGCGCGCGGCGCGCGCAGCGTCCGGTCCACGAATGCGAGCAGGGTCGACCGGAAGTCGGCACCCAGGTAGCGCTCGAGCGCGTCGTCCTGCCCACGCACGATCTCCGCCTCCAGGGCCCGGTCCGACACGACGGCGTGCAGCAGCGCCGCCACGTGGCGGGGATCCTTGTGCTCGTAGAGCACTCCGCTGCCGTCCATCGTCGCGGGCACGGCCGCGGCCGCGAACGCGACCACCGGAATCCCCTTGTAGAACGACTCCACGAGGGGCACGCAGAACCCCTCGTGCTCGCTCGCCGAGAGGAAGACGTCGGCCACGTCGTAAAGCGCCGTCAACTGCTCGTTGGAGACGTGCCCGATGACGTGCACGTCGGGAACGCGAAGACGGGCGATGAGCTCGCCGACCGTGCCGAGGTAGGTCTTGAAGCCGTCGTACGCTCCGACGAGGAGCAGCCGGCTGCGCGGGTTGTAGGTCCGCCGGTAGGCGTGGAAGAACCGCACGAGGTCGTGGATGCACTTGTGGGGCATGAGGCGGCCGACGAAGAGGATGTTCGTCCAGCCGTCGTCGAAGCCCCGTGCCAGCAGGGGGTCCGGAGCGACGTCGAGATGCGAGAAGTCAGGCACGACCGGCAGCACGCCGGTCCGCGGGAAGCCCATCGCGGCCAGCTCCGCCCGGTTGAACTCGGAGACTCCCAGGGCGAGGTCGCAGCGCGGCACGTAGGCGCGAAGCTCCCGGCGCCCCTCGAAGCACAGTCGCACCAGCGGGGTGCGCATGCCGATGAAGTGCTCCGGCGGGGTGATGTTGTGGTAGACGAGGAGCATGCGGTCGGGCAGGGCGAACGCCAGGCGGGACGCCCGCGACCCCACGGAGAAGTGGTGGATGAGGACGTTGTCGGGCCGGCTCTCCTCGCGAAGCTCCCGGTAGTCGCGCGTGGCGTCCTCGACCCGCGGGTCCGCCGTCTGCACGTAGATGTGCGACCGGTACCCCGCCCGGCGCAGCACCCGACGGATGCCGAGCGCGGCGTTGCCGATGGCGTCGCCGTAACCCAGCGTCGCGAGAACCTGGTGCACGGCAACCCGGCGCCCCCGCTCCATGCGGTCAGCCTCGCGCCCGGCCCGCTCTCCGTCGCCTCGGCCCCCGACGGGCGGGCCCGGGGGCCGGGTCGAGCACCGGACCGGTCGGCAACGCGTCGACGACCTCGCGCGCCGGAGGCCGGTCGCGCCGGCGGCGTCCGAGCCACGAGGGAAGCCGCTCGATGCTTCGCGGGGTCTCCGCGCGATCCTCCTCCTGCAGCCGTTCCAGCATCGAGAGGTACTTCCGCTCGATCGTCCGCCAGGTGTAGTGCCGATCGAAGTAGGCCCGGCCGTTCGCGGCCAGGCCGGTCCTGAGGTCCGGGTGGGTCTCGATGACGTGGAGCGCCTCGGCGAACTCGTCGAACGACGTGTAGTAGAGGCCCCCGTTGGAGCGCACGACCTGCCCCCGGAGGACGTCGCACGCCCCGTTGA
>JAPOWL010000540.1 GCA_026707615.1 Acidobacteriota bacterium
GAGCTGGAGGAGCGCGCCGCCCGCGACGCGGAGCTCGCCCGGGCGGTCCTGACGCTGGAAGCGAGCGTGGCCGGCATCGACCGGCATCGCGACGGGCTGCGCGACAGCACGGATCTGGAGCTGGGAAGCGTGGCGCGGGCCCTCGCCGGCGGCTATGTGGCGCCCACCCCCGGCGGTGACCCCATCGTCAATCCGGACGCCGTCCCGACGGGGCGCAACCTCTTCTCGATCGATGCGGAGAAGACGCCTTCGCAGGAAGCGTGGGCGGTGGGGCGCACGTTGGCGGAAACGCTCCTCGAGGAACACCGCCGCCGGCACGACGCGTACCCCAGGAAGGTCGCGTTCACCCTCTGGCCGAGCGACTTCATCGGCACCGAGGGCGCCACCATCGGGCAGATCTTCTACCTGCTGGGCGTCGAGCCGGTCTGGGACCCGTTCGGGCGGGTCGCGGACCTGCGCCTGATGCCGGCGGCCGACCTCGGCCGGCCCCGCATCGACGTGGTCGTCCAGACCGCCGGGCAACTCCGGGACCTGGCCGCCTCCCGCCTCGCGCTCATCAACCGCGCCGTGGCGATGGCGGCCGAAGCGCGCGACGCGGACGCCCACGCCAACTTCGTCCACGCGGGGCGCCTGCGCGCCGAGGAGGTCATGAAGGAGAAGGGCCTGTCGCCGGCGGACGCGCGCCGCTACTCCACCCTGCGGGTCTTCGGCGGAGTGAACGGCAACTACGGGACGGCCATCATGGGGATGGTCGAGGCGGGCGACCGGTGGGAGGACGAGGCCGAGGTGGCCGGCCAGTACCTGCGCAACATGGGCGCCGTCTACGACGAGGGCGAGCTGTGGAGCTTCTACGCGGACGGCATCTTCGAGGCGGCGCTCGCCGACACCGAGATCGTCGTGCAGCCGCGGGAGAGCCACACCTGGGGCGCCCTCAGCCTGGACCACGTCTACGAGTTCATGGGCGGGCTGAGCATGGCCGTCCGCCACGTGACGGGCAGGGACGCCGATGCGTACTTCAACGACTTCCGCAACGCGCAGCGGCCGCGGGTGACCGACCTGAACGAGACGGTCTGGACCGAGGCGCGGTCGACGCTGCTGAACCCGGCCTACATCGGCGAGCTGCAGGAGGGCGGGGCCTCGTCGGCCGAGCAGTTCGCCGAGACGTTCCGCAACACCTACGGGTGGAACGTGATGAAGCCGGCGGCAATCGACGACGCGCTCTGGAACGAGCTGTACGAGGTGTACGTCGACGACCGCTACGACATCGGGATCGAGGCGTTCTTCCGCCGCGAGAACCCGTATGCCCTGCAGGAGATGACCGCGGTGATGCTCGAGACAGTGCGCAAGGGCTACTGGGAGGCCTCGGCGCGGCAGGTAGAGGTGCTGGCGGAGCTGCACACCCAACTGGTGGAGGAGTTCGAGGCGGGCTGCAGCGGGTTCGTCTGCGACAACGCGTCCCTGGCGTCGTTCATCGCCGAGCAAGCCCCGCCGGAGCTCGCGGCGAGCTATCTGAGCGAGCTGCAGCGGGCGCTGACGTCGAGCGTCGAGCTGACCGAGGCGAGCGTGGTCCTGGCGGAGCAGGACGCCGAGACGCGGCCGGCCGACGTGCCGGCGAGCCAGCCGCCCGCGCGACGCCTGGCCTACCTGGGCGCGGCCATCGTCGCCGGTCTGCTCGCGATCGCGCTGCTGGTCCTGCGGCGGCGGAGCACGGCCTGACACGCGGGAACCATGGAGGCGGTACTCGACATCGTCGCGGGAACGGGCGTCATCCTGTTCCTGCTGGCAGTGGCCTTCATCGAGCGCACCGGGGGGCGGTTGCTCACCGTCGCGACGGTCGCGGCAATCGCCTACGCCGTGCATCCGATCGCGGTGCGCCAGAGCCTGCCGGCCTTCATCGGCGCCCTGGACGGCGTCGATCTCCAGACGCTGGCGGCCGTCCTCACGCTCGACGGCGTCCTTGGCTGCGCCGGGGCCACCCTGCTGCTGGGAGCCCGTGCCGCGGGGTATCTCCATGGCCCCTCGGGAACTCGGCACGGCCTGGTCTTGCATCGCCTCCGCCGACTGGCGGCGCACCATGTCGGCGTCATCCCCGTGCCGGCGCTGTTCTACCTGGAGATGAAGGCGTTCGACGCGTCACAATGGTCCTTCTCGACGACCGCGCTGGCGCTGTGCCTCGCCATCGTCGTTGCGGGTCTGGCGGGAAGCGAGGCGATTCGACGGCTGCTGCCGGATCGGGATCTGCGGGCCGAGCTGCGCCTGCTCGTGCACGCCGCGCAGGTGATGCTGGCGGCCGGACTGACCGCGTTCGCCCTGCAGGGCGCTGTGGACCGCACGGCGGCGGCGCTCGAAGGCGGACCTCACGCCGTCGTCGCCGGCACGGCGGCGCTCGGGATCGGCATCGGTTACTGGAGCCATCGCCGCCGTCTGCGCCGCGTCGCTGAATGAGCCCATGGAGCTGTTGGCACAACCGCTCCCAGGCAGAGAGTGCGGAGCCAGGCCGCGTCGCTGAACGAGCCTTATGAAGCTGCTGACCCGCACCCTGTATCTGCTCTCGACCGGCCTGCTGGTCCCGGTCATCGTCCTGCTGCTGATCCTCTTCGCCCGATCGCTGCTGCTCGTCGGACGCACCTATGGCGCCTGGCTGTCGCGGCTCCGGTTTCGATCGGCGCTGCGGCCGCTGCTCGACCGGCTCGACCGCGACAACGTGGAGGCCCTGCTCGGCGACGCCGACCTGCCCCCCGAGCCGCGGTGGCAACCGGCGCTTGGGCGACTGCTCGACCACGGCCGGTCGGCCGCGCAGCGCGAGAAGGCGCTCGCCGACTTCGAGGCGGGCTGCGAGGAGGACCTCGCGGCGGCGCGAACCATGGCCCGACTCGGCCCGATGCTCGGCCTGATGGGAACCCTCATCCCGATGGGACCGGCCCTGGTGGGGCTGGCTGCCGGCGACATCGCGGCGATGGCCGAGAACCTGCAGGTGGCCTTCTCCACCACGGTCGTGGGCCTTTTCGTCGGCGGCATCGGCTTCGCCGTCCAGCAGGCGAAGCAGCGCTGGCACGGCGAAGCGCTCAACGACCTGGAGTTCGTCAGCGGGCTCATCGGCGAACGGACATCCACGCACGAAGAAGGAGGCCGGGATGGCAGGCAGGAGACGGCGGCGGCGACTCGGCGCCGCGTTTCGTGACGACACCGACCCGCTCGGCGCCATCGCGAACCTGTTCGACGTCGC
>JAPOWL010000200.1 GCA_026707615.1 Acidobacteriota bacterium
GCGCCTGGCGCCGGCCTGCGGCCGCCGCGTAGTGGAGGCCGCCGCCCTTACCGATCTGCCAGTGCATGCCCGTCGACCGGTCGTCGTGCACCTGCAGGCGGTACATGCCCAGGTTGTGCCCGGGCCGCTCGGGGTGCTCGGTGTAGACGAGCGGGAGCGTGATGAACGGACCGCCGTCCTCCGGCCAGCAGGTCACGGCCGGCAGGCCGTCGAGCCGGACGTCGTGGGTGACGACCTCCGTGACCGGCGCGCGCCCCCGTCGCCGCGTCCCGATGCCCAGGAGCGCCCCGGCCACGTCGCGCGCCCCCCAGAGCTTGGCCGGGGTCGGCGGCAGGAGCGTCTCGGCGAGCTCCACGACCCGGCGGATGAGCCGGAGCGGGCGGGTCCCGAACGCGAGCTCCGCCCGGCGGGCCGTCCCGAAGAGGTTGGTGACGAGCGGGAACGACGCCCCCGTCACGTTCCGGAAGAGCAGCGCGGGCCCCCCGGCCGCGATCACCCGGCGGTGGATCTCCGCCGCCTCGAGCACGGGGTCCACCGGCGCTTCGATGACGGCCAGGTCGCCGTCACGCCTGAGCCGATCCAGGAACACCCGCAGGTCGGGGAAGCCTCGCTCGTCGTCCACGCCGCCGACCATACCTCAGCCGAAGCGTCCGTGCCGGCCCTCGCGCACCGAAGGCCGGGCCTTGATGCCCGTAATGGCGATTCTCATGAAATCCGCCATGTCTGTTGGCGATCATCATGAAATCCGCCATGCCTGATGGCGATCAGCCGTTCGGGCGTCTGGAGGACGGCATCGAGATCTGGCCGCTCGACAAGGTGCTTCGATCCGTCTGCGGCGTTTCAGCCAGCCCCTCCGGACGCGCCTGGCTCCTCGCCCCCGGTCAGTCCCGCCAGCGCCCGCAGGCTGGCTCGCCGACCCGCGTCCAGCCAGTGTCCATGGTGGCGAAGCTCCAGGCCGGCACTGATGGCAGCCAGCGCGTGATCCTCCACTGCTATGGTCTCCTGTTCGAGACTCGCCGCCAGCCATCGTTCCACGTCCGACCACCGCCACAGTCGGTACCGGCTGCGCGGATCCGTGATCGGTGGCGGGAAGCCCCCCGGACCTCGCGCACCGGTCACGAGCAGTCGCACGCCTTCTCGCGTGCGACCCGTCCGAGCCGCGATGTCGGCCATCGACACCAATCCGGCGTCCGCTATCCGCACGACCTCCACCCCCTCGACCTGCTCGATGTCGGCCACAGCCGACAGGACGGCCTCCACGAGCCCCGCCGCCTCGCGATCGAACTCGGCGTACTGGATCCCGTCCGCCCGACCGATCAGTGCGTCGTCACACCCTGCCTCGTACAGGGCATCGACGACCCCATCGCTCTGCAGGTCCCGACCGTCGACGATCAGCGTGAAGTGATGGGTCGACATCGATTCGCCCCTCCTCAGGCCCGATGCGGGCTGCGAGCGACCACGCGTCGCAACTGCGAGCGTGCACGCCCGGACTCCGCGGCGTTGACCCTATCGACGCCTGACACCCCGATCGGCTCGCCTCGGAGCACCGCATGACACCCCAGCGATGCCCGGACGATGTGCGCGTGACCGACCAGCCGGCCGCCTCGGCGTCAGCCAGGGCATCCTCGACCTCCTTCTTCGGGTGCCTCGGCCTTGCCGCCATCCTCCGTCCACGCTACGATCGCTGTTGTGTCGTGTCAACACCCCGGCGATCCAATTGGCGACCGCGGTGCTACTGGACATCAGCCCGTTCGTCGAAGAGGGAAGCAGGACAGGCGCTCGCTACCGCTACCAGCAAGCGGCATCTGCGTCGGTTCATCGACATCGACTTTCAGCTACCTGAAGCGGATCGAGCGGGAGCGGCGACAGGCACGCGCCGCCGCCGCGACGTTCAAGGCCTTCATGGACGCCCATCCGGAAGAGCAGGCGTGGCTGTCCGAGTGGGCCGGCGTCGACCTCGACACTCCCCCTGCCCGGGGATCCGGGCAGTGACCACCCGCGGCTCGCCGCTCGTGCTGGCCGGGATCCGACAGGTGCCGAGCCCGGCACCTGCCGGAGGTTGCCGCGCGGTCGTGGCATCTCGCCGGTCGGCAGGCGCCCGCCCGCTCCCGGAGTAGAATCACCCCGCCGGGCGCGGCGCGATGCGCCTGCGGGACCGGCGAGCAGGAGGCAGGCATGGCGGAGCGGATAGCGGCGGGCGGGCTGCAGGTCGACAAGGAGCTGTACGACTTCATCAACGACGAGGCCCTGCCGGGCACCGGCGTCTCTCCGGAGGCGTTCTGGTCCGGGTTCGACCGGCTGGTCCACGACCTCGCGCCGCGCAACCGCGAGCTGCTCGCCAAGCGGGACGACCTGCAGCGCCGCATCGACGCCTGGTACCGCGAGAACCACGACGAGCCGATCGACCTGCCGGAGTACAAGGCGATGCTCCGGGAGATCGGCTACCTGGTGCCCGAGGGCGACGACTTCTCGGCGGCGACGGCGAACGTCGATCCCGAGATCTCGACCGTCGCCGGACCGCAGCTCGTCGTGCCGGTGACGAATCCGCGCTACGCGCTGAACGCCGCCAACGCCCGCTGGGGCAGCCTCTACGACGCGTTCTACGGGACCGACGCCATCCCCGAGGACGACGGCTGCGAGCGCACGGCCGAGTACAACCCGGTCCGCGGGGCCCGCGTCATCGCCCGTTCGCGCGAGTTCCTCGACCGCGCCGTGCCGCTGGCGGGCGGCAGCCACGCCGACGTCACCGCCTATGCGGTGGCCGGCGGCGCGCTGAGCGCCACGCTGAAGAGCGGCGCCACGACGGGGCTGGCCGACGCCTCCCGGTTCGCCGGCTATCGCGGCGACGCGGCCGCGCCGTCGGCGGTGCTGCTCCGCAACAACGGTCTCCACATCGAGATCGCCGTCGACCGCAACCACCCGGTCGGCCGGGACGACGGCGCCGGCATCAAGGACATCCTGCTGGAAGCGGCGACGACGACCATCATGGATCTCGAGGACTCGGTGGCGTGCGTGGACGCCGAGGACAAGGTGGTGGCCTACCGGAACTGGCTCGGCCTCATCAAGGGCGACCTGACCGACCGCTTCGAGAAGGGCGGCCGCATGGTCGACCGGGCCATGAACCCGGCCCGCGAGTACACCGCGCCGGACGGCTCCCGCGTGACCCTGCCGGGGATCAGCCTGATGCTGATCCGCAACGTCGGGCACCTGATGACCAACCCCGCC
>JAPOWL010000395.1 GCA_026707615.1 Acidobacteriota bacterium
CACGGCGATCAGCGTCAGCACCAGGCAGACGAACGGGAAGGAAGCCTTGCGGTGCAGGGCGACCACGAGGCTGACCACGTCCAGCCCGCGGGCGCGCAGCGTCTCGATGTAGCGGTCGAGCTCCCGGAAGCCCATCACGTCGGGGTCGGGTTGCTCGGTCCGGAACGTCTCCGGCGGGTCGACGTACGGCAGCGGCCGGGCGGCGGCCGACGCGTAGACGGGAGCCCGGTCCTCGGCACCGGGATCCGGGAAGCGCCGCGTCCAGACGTCCTGGCCTTCCCAGCCGTTGGCGAACATCGCGTGCGCGGCGTACGTGCGGCGGCGGATTCGCCACGGGGCGTCCTCGAGCTCGTACACGGACAGGCCGTCGATGGCCTCCCGCTCGGGCTGGACGTATCGGCTGTGATAGAGCGTGCTGCCGCTGCCGGCGATCCAGCGTCGGCCGAGCAGGTTGGAGGGCGGCGGCGTTCCGGAGCGGATCTCGTGCCGGATCGCCTCGGCGCGCCGATTCGCCTGACCGAGCACGCCCTCCTCGAGCGCGAACAGGCAGCCGCTCCAGACCAGGCTGAGGGCGAACATCGGGAGCGCCGCCCGGGCGAGGCTGATGCCGCACGCCTTCATCACCGTCAGCTCGCTCGAGCGGGTGAGCGTGCCGATGGTGACCAGCGTTGCCAGGAGAGCCGAGATGGGAAGAACGAAGTAGACGAACTGCGGGGTCGCGAACCAGAAGTACTCCAGCAGTTGCGGCAGGTCGGTCTGTCCCTTGAACAGCTTGTCGGAGAGGTCGATGAACGTCGAGATGTAGAAGATGCCCAGCAGCCCGACCAGCGCCATCGAGACCCAGCGCAGGTACATGTGCACGACGTACCGGTCGAGGAGCGAGAGCCCGCGATGGCCGCCGGCAGACAGCCTGACGGCGTGCGCGGCGGCAGGCTCCGGCCCGCTGCCGGTACTCGTCGCGCTTCCTCCGGCGCCCGGTCGCCCCCGGCGGTGCAGGAGCGAATCGACGATCGGGCGCTCGGCGAGATGCGAGCGCCAGACGACGAGGGCGAGGCCGGCGAGGCCGAGCACCAGGTTGGGCAGCCACTTCGCCAGGTGCGGGGAGACGAGGGCTCCCTTCGCCATCGCCTCCGGCAGGTACATGCTGACGTAGTAGACGAAGATCACGCCGATGCCGAGCGCGAAGCTCGACGACTTCGCGTCCTTCCGGGTCGTGATCCCGAGACCGACGCCGACCAGGGCGAAGACGAGGCAGGCGATCGGGATCGAGAACCGCTCGTGCATCTCCATGATCGGCGCGTGCGGCGACTCGCCGGCCGCCCGCATGCGCTCCGCCTCCCGGCGCAGGGCCGGCAGCCGCAGCTCGGCCAGGCCCCGCTGGGGCGCGCTCTGCGGGAACATCGACTCCATGCCGATGCTGATGCGAATCTCGCTGAACTCGTGCAGCTCGTAGGCCGTGGGGTCGCCGGCGTCGGAGCGATGGCGGGTCCCCTCGGAGAGGACGATGTGGACCGCCTGGCGCTCGGGATCCACCTCGACCCGGCCGCGCTCCGCCACCGAGACGTCCATTCGACCCGCGTCACGGGAGTCGGCGAGGAAGACGTCGCGCCAGCCGGCGGGGGAGACCTCCCGGACGTAGAGCGTCACCCCTTCGAAGCCGTCGTAGAAGACGCGCGGCTTGACCTCGCCTTCGGCGCGGCTCGTGTAGACCTGCAGCATCAGCTCCCGGAACCGCTGGTTCGCGTCCGGGACCACGACCTCGATGACGTAGAAGGTGGCTCCCGTCGCCAGGAGCGCCAGGAGCGCCACCGGCCCGAGCATGCGGTAGATGCTGACGCCGCAGGCCTGCAGGGCGACCGTCTCGCGGTCCGTCGACATGCGTCCCAGCCCCATCAGGATGCCCATGAGCAGGGCCATGGGAAGGGCGAGCCCCAGACCCTGCGGAACGAGCATGAGCATCATGCTGGAGATGATGAACCCGTCGACCCCCTTCGCAATCAGCTCCTCCGCCTCGTTCATGAGCGGGGGCAGCATGAGCACGAACGTCAGGACGAGGAGGCCCAGCAGGAACGGCGGGACGATCTCGCGCAGGACGTAGCGGTCCGTGATTCTCAGCATGGCGCGCGCGCTCCGCCGCAGCGCGGGTCCGGACCCGGCCGGCCCGGGGCACGGGCGAGCCGACGAAGAACCCAGTCTACTCGCGCCGGCCTGTCGCCGGCCATTCCCGGCCATCGTTGCCGGGTGCCGGTGTCGCGTTCCTCGAGTGCCTTTCGGTCGTTCCCGCCATCGTTGCCGGGCGCCGCCGTCGCATTCCTCGAATGCCTGCTTTTCGGTCGATCCTGCGCCCGATCCGATGGGTCTGATAAGGGGTGTTATGTTAACTTCGGCGTTCGGCCGGCCCTTCCGGAGCTACAGCCGGAGCGGCGCGGACGAGTGATCGCGGCGATGAGGCCCCCGCCCGCGGCGGGCGGCGTAGCGAGTTGGGCGCTCAGGACTCGCGGCTTTCGGACGGCGCGGAATCGCGGTCCGGGCCGGAGCCCGGCGCGGGCGGTCCGTCCTGGTCCGACGCAGGTTCCGTGCGCAGCCGTTCGAGAATGCCCTCGAGGGTCTCGATCAGCTGTTCGCGCGGCACCTCCGACCGCCGGAAGGTCAGGCGCAGATCGAAGCTCCTGTTGGGAGCGGCGTACCGATAGACGAACGCGCCCCGGCGTCTCCCGGATCTCGGCTTGCCGGCGGCCGCGCTCCGGCGGACGGCTTCCCGCGTGACGCTGCCGCCGCGGGTGATTCGCTCGACGAGCGCGATCATGCGATCCTCGTCCCCCTGCCGGGCGATCTCCAGCAGCACGGACTTCGTCGTGATGTCGGCCAGCCGGCAGAGTTGCTTCACCCGATCCGGGAGGGCCTGCAGGCTGATCGCCTCGGTAACGGCCGAGCGCGACTTGCCGAGGCGCCGGGACAGCTCCTCGTGCGTATACCGGAAGCGTTCCGCCAGCGCGTGCAGCGCCTCGCTCTCCTCGAAGGGCGTGAGGTCCTTGCGCTGGAGGTTCTCGATGAGCGCAATCTCGATCACCTCGCCGTCGTCACCGTCCCGGATCACCACCGGGACCTCGCTGATGCCGACCTGCACCGCAGCCTGGTAGCGGCGCTCCCCCGCGATGATCTGGTAGCGCTCTCCGCGTTGGCGAACGATCAGCGGCTCGATGATCC
>JAPOWL010000402.1 GCA_026707615.1 Acidobacteriota bacterium
CGGGCCTCGCCTCGACCATCCACGACTACGCCCGCTTCCTGCAGATGATGCTGAACGGGGGCGAGCTCGACGGCGTTCGGATCCTGAGCCCGAAGTCGGTCGAGCTGATGACCACCGACCACATCGGCGACGTGCCCGTGGGCTCGGTCGTCCAGCCGGGGAGCGCCGGCTTCGGTCTCGGCTTCGCGGTGCGCGGCCGCCCGGGCGGCGACGGCGAGCTCGGCTCGGAGGGGGCCTACTACTGGAGCGGCTTCTTCGGCACGAACTTCTGGATCGATCCGGAGGAGGATCTCATCGGCGTCCTGATGACGCAGATCTTCCCCGGCACGTCGGACATCGCGGAGCGTTTCCGGATCATGGCCTACCAGGCCATCGTCGAGAGCAACTGACGAGGGAGGTCCAGATGTCCCAGACGTCGAGCCCGCCGTTCGCCGCGCCGTCGGATTCCGTTGCCGGCCTCGTCATCGCCGCGGCCGTCGTCGCCGGCATGGCGCTCGCGGTCCCGGCCGCGGGGCAGGAGCCGCCGCCGGACGGGTTCGCGCCGGTCACCGACGCGATGCTCGAGGACCCCGCCCCGGCCGACTGGCTGACGTGGCGCCGCACGCCCGACGGCTGGGGCTACAGCCCCCTCGACCAGGTGAACCGCGACAACGTGGGCGACCTGCGCCTCGTCTGGACGCGGGCCCTCACCGCGGGCAGCCAGGAGGGGACGCCGCTCGCTTACGGCGGCGCGCTCTTCATGCCGAACCCCGGCGACGTGATCCAGGCCATCGACGCCGCCACCGGCGACCTCCGGTGGGAGTACCGCCGCGACTCGCCCGACGACGTCGAGGAGTTTGTCGGCAACCTGACGACCAATCGCAACATCGCGATCTACGGCCGCCACATCATCGACACCAGCGTCGACAACCACGTCTTCGCCCTCGACGCGGTCACCGGCGAGCTGGCGTGGGAGACGCCGATCCTCGACTACCGCAAGAATCCCGCGCGGCACTCGTCCGGTCCCATCATCGCCGACGGCAAGGTCGTCTCGGGCCGGAGCTGCATGCCGCGGGGCGGGCCCGACGCCTGTGTCATCACCGCCCACGACGCGACCACCGGGGAGGAGGTGTGGCGGCGGCGCACCGTTCCCGCGCCGGGGGAGCCGGGCGACGAGACCTGGGGCGGCATCCCGTTCGAGGAGCGCGTGCACGTCGGCTCGTGGATGGCGCCCAGCTACGACCCGGCCCTGGGCCTCGTCTACATCGGGACGTCGGTCACCTCGCCGGCGCCGAAGTTCCTGCTCGGCGGGGTCGAGAATCAGCACCTCTACCACAACTCGACCCTGGCCCTCGACGGCGACACCGGCGAGATCCGGTGGTACTACCAGCACCTGAACGACAGTTGGGACCTCGACCACCCGTTCGAGCGGCTGCTGGTCGACACCGCCGTCGCCCCGGACCCGAGCGCCGTCACCTGGATCAACCCGAACATCGAGCCCGGCGCGGTCCGCAAGGTCGTCACGGGGATTCCGGGCAAGACCGGCGTCGTCTACACGCTCGACCGCGAGACCGGGGAGTTCCTCTGGGCGACCTCGACCACCACCCAGAACGTCATCAGCAGCATCGACGGCGCGACGGGCGCGGTTACCGAGAATGCGGAGCTCGTCTTCAGCGCCCTCGGGCAGGAAGTGCTGGCCTGCCCCACCTGGAACGGCGGCAAGGACTGGGAGGCGGGCGCGTACAGCCCGCTGACCAACACGATGTACTTCCCGCTCCGCAACGCCTGTGCGCGCATGCTGGCCACCACCGCGGCCGGGACTTCCCACTACGCGCTCGCCGTGCGCAACCAGATCGCGCCCGGCACCGACCAGGTCGGCACCGTGTACGCCATCTCCGCCGAGACGGGGGAGACCGTCTGGCTGCACGAGCAGCGCGCGGCGACCATGTCGCTGGTCGCCACCGGGGGCGGGCTCGTCTTCGGGGGAGACAACAACGGCCGCTTCAAGGCCTGGGATCAGGAGACGGGCGAGGTGCTCTGGGAGATCAACCTCGGATCCGCCGTCACCGGCTTCCCCATCAGCTACGCCGTCGACGGCCGCCAGTACATCGCCGTCGGCACGGGCACCGCGAGCACGGCGTCGCTGTTCGGGCGCCTGACCCCGGAGATCCGACCGAGCGCCGGCAACAATCTGTTCGTCTTCGCTCTGCCGGAACCCCGGTAGTCATCCGGCGTCAGCTGCGGAACACCGGGAGATTCTGGCTTCGTCGAGCTGTCGGGCTCACAAGGCGATCCGTGCTGTCCCACGGGCTGCTGCCCGATCGACTCCACCGGTTCAGGGCCCCGGCCGGGGACGCGATGCCGGAGATCGGCAGCGCCATGATCTCATCGATCGGAATAGGGCGGTATCTGCGCGGCATCGAAGGGAACGGGGTCGGGAACCGGCAAGCCGCGTTCCTTCAGCAGCGCACGAAGCTGGGCCGCCACCGCCGGGCCGAAGTGCAGGGCAGTGCCCGCTTCCACCATCACACCGTCTGCGACCCGCAGAGGGGTCCAGCCGTGGTTGTTCACCGCATCCAGATCCAGCTGCGGGTCCGCGGCGAGCAGCAGGTCCACCGCGCCGGGCGAGTCCCAGTAGGCCGCACCATGTAGGGCAGTGTCTCCGTTCGCGTCGACGGTCGCCGGATCCCCGCCGGCCTCCAGGAAGAGCCGTACCGCTTCGGCGGACTCCTCCGCGGTTCCCGGATTCTCGCCCGGGTTGTACAGGCCGACTCCGGCCGCGGCCATCAGCGGCGTCGTTCCGTCCGCATTCGGCAACAGAGGGTCGGCACCGCGCTCGAGGAGAAGGCGGATCAGGTCGACATCGACCCGATGAGCGGCCAGGAACAGGGGCGTGGTCCCGGTAACTCTCAGCAGGTTGCGGCCGGTGACGGTACGCGGTGCCCGCCGGGTCGTAGCGCGCGCGTCGATGTCGGCACCCTGGGCCAGAAGCTCCTCGACGAGGCTGAGACTGTCGACGCGGCCCTTCGGTGCCTGGAAGACCGTGTTGAATCCGCGGTTCGGTCTGCGGGTCCACACGATCTGATGCAGGGCCGTCCACCCTTGTGCGGCAGCGTTCGGGTCGGCGCCGTGGTCGAGCAGAAACGCCGCCATCTCGTACCGGGCACTCATGACCGCGAGCACCAGGGCGTTGAGCAAGGCGGTGAAGGCCGCTCCCACCAGC
>JAPOWL010000292.1 GCA_026707615.1 Acidobacteriota bacterium
CGAGGACGTACCCGCATGGGAACCACGCGCCAGAATCCGTCAGCGCCCGACCAGCTCCGAAGGCCGGTGCAGCACGTAGCGGACCAGCCGCCGCCGGCTGACCTCACCGGCGTAGATGTTCCCGTCGAAGTCGACACCGAGGAACTCGATGCCCGCACCGACGTCCTCGTCGTGTTGCGGAACGAAGTGGGTCACCCAGGCCTGCTCGGTCTTCAGGTCGCCGATCCGTATGCCTTTCTCCCAGCCGAGGTTGCTGCGCCAGTTGTCGGGCGGCCCCTGCCGGACCATTCCGGACAATCCGTCGCCGGCGTACAAGATGTCGTCGCGGTCGATGAACAGGCCGCTGGGCTTGCCGTAGTGGGTCCAGATGTGGAGCAGGTTGCCGTCGGAATCGAACACCTGGACGCGGCTGTTGCCCCGGTCGGCGACGTAGACGCGCCCCTGCGAGTCCATCTTGATGTCGTGCGGATCGCTGAAGCGGGCCGCCTCCTTGCTCTCCGAGCCCACACCGCCGCCGATGGCGAGGAGGAACGTGCCGTCGCCGGCGAACTTGACGATGCGGTTGTTGCCGCCCCGGTGCCCGTCCGCCACCCAGATGTCGCCGCTGGGGGCGACGACCACGCCCGACGGGCCGTTGAAGTGGTGCTCGTCGTCGCCCCAGACCCCGGCCTCGCCGAGGCGCATCACCACCTCGCCCTGCTGGTCGAGCTTCAGCACCTGGTGCCCGATGCCGATCCGCTCGCCGGGTGTCGCCCGCGCGTCGCCGTGCGCGCCGCCCTCGGTCACCCAGAGGAAACCCTCGTGGTCCAGGAAGAAGCCGTGCGGGAAGCCGAAGAGCCCCGCCCCGAAGCTGTCGACGAGGTTGCCGTCGAGGTCGAACTTCAGAATGGGATCGAGGTCGGAGCCGGCGCACTGGTTCGCGCCGCAGCGGTCGAGGATCCAGAGGTGCCGGCCGTCGGGATCGGGGAAGACGCCGCTCACCGTGCCCAGGACGCGTCCCTCGGGGAGCTGCTCCCAGCCGAACGTGGCCCGATAGGGGTTGGCGGTCGACGACTGGGCCCGCGGCGCCGGCTCCGCGGCGAGGAACAGACCGCCCAGCGCGGCAAGGACGGCCGCCCTTCCGAGCCTCCGACCACGACGACTCGCCCTCAGCATCCGGCCCCTCCTCCCCTGCCCGTCAGCGCCTGCGTCGTGCCGGTTTCACGAACCACTACCATACTCTAGCGCCCTTGGAGACCGGGGAGAAAAGACCGTGCAGAGACGGCACATTCGGCTCCCGCGCACGCACGTTCGTGCGGGCCGTGGATCCGCGGCGCGTTCGGCGTAACATGGCCGCCTGGGAATCTCCCGCCGAGGAGGGGACATGCGCGCATCCGGTTCACCGTCGCTCCGCCGCGGCCCGCTCGTGCTCCTGGCCGCCGCCGCCGTCGGCGCCGTCGTCCTGCCGCCGCCCGTCGCGGCCCAGGTCGAGAGCGTCGATCCCGTCACCGACGCAGAGTTGCAAGATCCGAGCCCGAACGACTGGCTGATGTGGCGCCGCACGCTCGACGGCTGGGGCTACAGCCCGCTGGAGCAGGTCGACCGGGAGAACGTCGGCTCGCTGCGGATGGTCTGGTCCCGCGCCCTCACCGACGGCCGGCAGCAGGGGACGCCGCTCGTGCACGACGGCGTGATGTACATGCCGAACCCCAACGACGTCATCCAGGCGATCGACGCGGTCACGGGCGACCTGCTCTGGGAGCACCGGCGGGAGGTGCCCGACGACATCTCCGACTACATCTTCGGCCTGTCGGAGAACAACCGCAACCTGGCCATCCACGGGAACCTCATACTCGACACGAGCGTGGACGACCACGTGTTCGCCCTCGACGCCGCCACCGGGCGGCTGGCGTGGGAGACCGAGGTCGTCGACTACCGGGTCGATCCGGCAATGCAGACCTCGGGACCGATCGTGGCCGACGGCAAGGTGATCTCGGGCCGGAGCTGCATGCCGATGGCGGGGCCGGAGGCGTGCGTCATCACCGCGCACGACGCGGACACGGGCGAGGAGCTGTGGCGCACGCGGCTCATCCCGGCCCCCGGCGAGCCGGGCGACGAGTCGTGGGGCGGCGTGCCGTACGAGGAGCGGCGGCACGTCGGCGCCTGGATGGTGCCGAGCTTCGACCCCGAGCTGAACCTGATCTACGTCGGGACGTCGGTCACCTCGCCCGCCCCGAAGTTCCTCCTCGGGGGCACCGACCGGCAGCACCTGTATCACAACTCGACCCTCGCCCTGGACGCCGACACCGGTGCCATTCGCTGGTACTACCAGCATCTGAACGACCACTGGGACCTCGACCACCCCTTCGAGCGGCTGCTGGTCGACACCGCGGTTGCGCCGGATCCGGCTGCCGTGAGCTGGATCAATCCGAGGCTCGAGCCGGGCGAGGTGCGCCGGGTGGTGACCGGCATCCCCGGGAAGACCGGCGTCGTCTACACCCTCGACCGCGCGACGGGCGAGTTCCTGTGGGCCACGCCGACCATCACGCAGAACGTGATCGCCGGGATCGACGGCACCACGGGCGCGGTGACCGAGAGCGCCGAGCTCGTCTTCACCGCCGAGGGACAGGACGTTCTGGCCTGCCCCCATGCGACGGGCGGGAAGGACTGGGAGGCGGGCGCCTACAGCCCGCGCACGAACACCATGTACTACCCGCTGCGCAACGTCTGCGCCCGGATGCTGGCCACGACCGAGGGCGGGGCCAGCGTGGAGGTGTACGCGCTGGTCTGGCGGGGCGAGATCGCGCCCGGCACCGACCAGGTCGGCAGCGTGTATGCCATCTCGGCCGAGACCGGCCGAACGACCTGGCGGTACGACCAGCGGGCGGCGACCATGTCGCTCGTCGCCACCGGGGGCGGACTGGTCTTCGGCGGAGATGTCAACGGGCGGTTCCGGGCGTTCGACGACGAGACCGGCGAGGTCCTGTGGGAGGTCAACCTCGGGTCGTCGGTGTCCGGCTTCCCGATCACGTACGCCGTCGACGGCCGCCAGTACGTGGCGGTGAGCACCGGCACGCCGCGCTTCCTCGACCTGACCCCGGAGCTCCGCCCCAGCACCGGCAACAACCTGTTCGTGTTCGCTCTGCCGGACTGAGGTCGGTCGGGTGCCAGGAGCTCGCCCCGCGGCCCGCACTTCGTTGCGTTCCGCGGCGCAAGCTCCTA
>JAPOWL010000633.1 GCA_026707615.1 Acidobacteriota bacterium
CCGACATGGACGGGCGCCTGCCCAAGGGTCCGCTGTCCCACGACGAGCGAGCCGACGCTGCGGAGCGCGGCTGATACCGACGCCGGCCCGCCGTTCGTCGCCGCGACCGCCGGGTCGCGCTGCGGCCTCCGCTCGTCGTCCAACCCAACCTTCAGTGAGTCTGCGCCTCCCGCGGGAGGCGGCGCCGCTCTACGGCGCAGACTCCTGCAGGTCATCGGGGCGGTCGGTACCGCACTTCCAGCACGCGCTGAACTGCCCTTCGTTGGGCTCCCCGCAGCGCGAGCACGTCCAGCCGGGCGCGTCCGTCTCCGCGCCCTGGATTGCCTCGTCCACGAGGCGCTGCGCTTCGACGGCGTCCGCCGGATCCACGACCCACAGCTCGGGCCACGCCTCGGACGGCGGGATTTCGCCCACGGCGCCGGAGCGATACTCGCCCTGGATTCGGCACTCGATGCCGTGCGCCTCCAGAACGTGCCGGACGTGAGCGACCTGCGCGAGAATCGGTGCGCTGTAGACCCTCATCCTGCAACTCCCTATCCACGAGCCCGGGTCGTTCGCTGGGCCAGTTGCCGCCCGGCGAGGCGCTCGCGCATGCCCATGAGCCGGTAGCTCTCGCGGATCCACGTCTGCACCTCGTCGTCGAGCTGCTCGGGGGTCGTCACGACGAGGGTGTGAACGAACCAGCCGGGAACGACTTCCTCGACGCGCGCGAAGCGCGGCGACCGCAGCGTGTAGGGCAGCGCGAGCGTGCAGACCATTTCATCGTCGCGGAGCCTGGTGATGGAGGCGAATCGCACCTGCCCGAGGAAGGCGATGCGCGTCCTGGCCGGCGCCACGTGGAACTCGCCGCACGCGCCCACGAGCGCTGCGAAGCGATCGTACAGCGCCAAGCCGTGGGGCCCGAGCCCGTCCAGCCACTGGTCCAGCCTCGCCCGCCCGCAGGAGTGCCACTGGTTGCGGTTGACGAAACGGGCCCCGCACTTCGGACACGTCCACAAGGCCGGTGCTGCCTCGAGCAGCGACGCCCTGCGCTGGCTGGGAACCGCCGGTCAGCGCCGGCTGTCGTCGGGTTCCGACGGCGTCCACTCGCGGGCTAGGCGCTGCGCCTCGACGAGATCGGAGCGGCTCATGGCGGCGGCCACTCGGACGCGCGTGTTGACCGCGATGTCGCGCTGGGGGCCCGTGAGCCGCGTGGCCGCGAGGTTGAGCCACATGTAGGCGGCGACGTTGTCCCGATCGACGCCGCGGCCGTCGGCGTACATCAGACCCAGGTTGCTCTGGGCGGAGGCGTTGCCCTGGTCGGCCGCCCGCCGGTACCACGCCACCGCCTCCTCGTCGTCCTGAGGGACGCCTTCGCCGTTGGCGTACAGGCTCCCGAGGCTGAACTGCGCCTCGGCGAGTCCCTGCTCGGCGGCGCGGCGGTACCAAGCGAAGGCCTCGGCGTCGTCCTGCGCCACGCCGCCCCCCGTGTCGTACTGGTAGCCGAGGCTGTGCTGGGCACTGGCGTGCCCCTGCTCGGCCGCCTGTCGGTACCACGCCACCGCTTCCGCATCGTCCTCGGCCACGCCCTCGCCGGTGGCGTACTTGTAACCGAGGTTGAACTGCGCGTCGGCGTGCCCCTGGTCGGCCGCCTGCCGGTACCAGACGGCGGCCTCGGCGAAGTCCTGCAGGACGCCCTCGCCCGTGTCGTACATATTGCCGAGGTTGAACTGCGCCTCGTCGTGTCCCTGCTCGGCGGCGCGACGGTACCAGGCGGCGGCCTCGGCGAAGTCCTGCTCGACGCCCTCCCCGGTGTCGTAGCGGCTGCCGAGCTCGAGCTGGGCCTGCGCGTCGCCCGACTCGGCGGCCGCCCGAACGGCCGTCAGCGTCGTGCGGCGGCGGAAGCGCTGCGCTTCGAGCGGGACGACGGACAGGGCGACGATCGCACCGAGAACGGTCAGAGCGACGGCAACGGCGAACGGTCGGTTCAGGCAGCGATTCATGGCTTCAATCCGGGTCCGCCCGGCATCCTGTCGAGCCGCGATCGTAGCACGGTTCACCGGTGCGATCGGCCGCCTCCGGTCAGCCCGTCCCGTAGGCGAACACCGCCTCGAGGTCGGCCGGCTGCGACCGCCGCAGCCCCGCCCAGACGTCGCCCGCCCGGTCCAGGCGACCGAAGACCGAGCGCATGGTGAAGTCGTGCGGGCGAAGGCCCGCCGCCGCCCCCTCGTGGACCTCCTCCCACGTGAGCGGGGTGGAGACGCCGGCGAACGGGCTCGCCCGCGCGCTGTAGGCGCAGGCCAGCGTCTTGCCGTGGATGTTCTGGAGGTAGTCGATGTAGACGGCGTCCGGCCGGCGCTGCCGCACCATGCGCTCGACGGTGGCCGCCTCCGGGTGGGCCTCGGCGACGACGGTGGCCAGGATCTGGCAGAAGATCATCCCGGCCTCGTAAGGTGTTCCGGGCGGCAGCGGAACGAAGATGTGCACGCCCTCGGACCCCGAGGTCTTGGCGAAGCTCGGCACGCCGAGCCGTTCGAGCTCGTCGTGGAGCCAGCAGGCGACGTCGAGGACGCGATCGAAGGTCGTCTCCGGCATCGGGTCGAGGTCGAGGGCCGCCATGTCGGCCGCCTGGGTGTCCGGCAGCCGCGAGAACCACGGATCCTGCGAGATGACGCCGAGCTGCGCCATGTAGAGCAGGGTCTGGAGACGTCCGCCGACCAGGTACGGCACCTCCGAGTGGGGCTTTTCCGGGCTCTCGCGGACGGCGGTCACCCGGATGCCCTCCGGCAACGGGTTCGGGGCCCGGTGCTGGTAGAACGACTTTCCCTCCACCCCGTTGGGGAAGCGCTTCATGACGAGCGGCCGGTCGGCGACGACCGGCAGCAGGTAGGGCGCCATGCGCAGGTAGAAGCGCACCAGCTCGCCCTTCGTGACGCCGCTGGCGGGCCAGAAGATCTTGCCGAGGTTGCCGACGGGCACCCGCGCGCCGTCGCTCAGGACGAGGGTGCTGCGCCGGCCGGTCCGTTCCAGATCCTCGAGCTGGGCCAGTAGATCGCCCGCCGCAGGCTCCGGGTGCGGATCCGGCGGGGTCCGGGCCGGCGGGGCGGCCACGGGGCGGGACGCGCGCTTCGACCGCGACGGCCGTCGCGGTGCGGGGGCGGAGCGCGTCACGGGACCGGACTG
>JAPOWL010000397.1 GCA_026707615.1 Acidobacteriota bacterium
GGTCGCCCTCCCACTGGCGGATGGCCGAATCGAGGTGCGGGCTGCCCTCGATGGGGATGATGCGCGCGTTGTGGATCATCTCGCTGTGAATCACGACATAGCCGGGCGGCTGCAGGATGAGGGTCCCGTTGTTGTACTCCGTGGGCATCATCATGCCCAGCACGCCGCGCGAGATGCAGCGGTCTCCCGACTCCATGTTGGCGTAGGTGTCGTGGAGCTGGGCCAGGTTGAGGGCGATGAGCTCTCGCGCCCGCGCCGTGCGCTCCGGCACGCGGCCGGTGGCCGGCTCCACGATGAGCGCCGGCGCGTCGCTGGCCACCGGGTCGTCCCAGAACCAGTCGAACCAGTGGATGCCGTAGCCGCCCACGCCGCGGGAGTTCTCATGGCCGCGCCACTCGAACGCCTCGATCCTTCCTTCGGCCCGCGCCCGGGCTCGCTCGGCGAGCTCGGCGACCGGGATGTCGTCGCGCCCGGCCAGCTCCTCCGGCATCTCCAGCGGCGTGAAGATGGCGTCCGAGTTGTTCCACATGCCGGTGATGTCCGGCTGGCCGTCGGCGCGGAGGGTCGGCGACCAGTCCGGCGACGCGGCCGGCGCATCCTGGCCACCCTGACCGGACGCGGCGCGGGGCGCGGCCATCGCGACGACGAGCGCTACGGCGAGCACGGCGCCAGCCGCGACGCGAGATCGTGATTCGATGACGACACTTCCGTTCATCGCTCCCTCCTCAACTCGGCGCAGGCCGCCGGCACCGGCCGACGGCGCCGCCTTCCGGGCTCGCCGCTGCCTTCTCGGACTCGCGCGGCCGTTCCACGCCCTCGCGATCGGCGTTCCGCGGCTCCCAACCCGGAGCGCTCAGCGGCTCTGCGCGCGGCCCTACGGCTCCACGAACGGCACCGCCGGCTCGCGGACGCCGGGATGGCCGGCCTCGATGCGCTGGCGCGACACCAGCGCCGCCGCGTCGAGGGCGAGCTGCTCGTCGGCCCGGCCGCCGCTCAGCAGGTTCAGCATGCCGTAGTTGCCCTCGTGGCAGGCGTACTCGTAGATCGGCTCCTGGTTCTCCCGCCAGCGCATGGGGATGGCCGCCGTGTAGGGGCGCTCGTAGGTCACCGGGTCCTCGACCGTGAAGCGGTAGTCGATCGTCTCGGCGTCGACCCGCGTGAAACGCTCCACCAGCCGCAGCGTCTCCCCCGAGCCCCGGTGCCCGGTCTGCAGGATGTGCGACGGCTGGTAGTCGCCGCCGTCGAGCCTGCCGTGGAAGCCGATGGTCTCCACGACGAGGGTGTCGCCCTCCCAGCGCCCGCGGGAGTTGCCGAGCCACTGCCGGATGCCGTCCGCGACGTGCGGGCCGCCGTCGAGCGGGATGATGCGCGTCTCGTGGATCATCTCGACCTGGATCGCGACGTGGTCCGGCGTCTGCAGGATCTGGTAGTTGTTGTTGTAGAGGTTGGGGATCATCATGACCGGCAGGGTGCGCGAGATGCAGCGCTCCCAACTGTTCCGGTCGAGCCAGGTGTCGGCCTCGCCCCGCCCCTCCCGCGCGGCCTCGCGCGCCACGAGGCGCTCGATGGCGGCCGGCGTCAGGACGATGCGGCCATCCGGCGGATCGACGATCAGCGACGGTTGCTCCAGCAGCCCGCCCGTCTCCGGCCACGCCGCCCCGGTACCGCGCGTCGCCGCGATCACCGGCGCGCGCGCCGCCTGCCCACGGTCCTGCTCGGCCTCGGTCAGCCGCTCGAGGGGGGTGGTCGTCGAGTTGTTCCAGATGCCCTGCAGGTCGGGGTCGCCCCACGCGGTTCGCGGCGCGGTCCACTCCTCGGCTGCACCACCACTCGCAGGCGCCGGCGCGGGTGCCGCCGCGGTCGCAGTCGCCGCCGACGCCGCGTTGGACGCCGTCGCCGAGCCGGCGGCGGCAGCGGCCAGGGACGGGACGACGAAGTCCGCGGCCCACTCGTGCGGTCCCCAATGGACGACGAGGCGGCCGCGGTCCGCGCCCTTCGGCACCATCGTCGCCCCCAGCGGACGGAACGAGCCGGCCGTGCGCGCGTAGTCGACCGCGATCTCGGCCGCGTCGAAGGCGGGATCGTACTGCGTGCCCCACGAGTCCGGCTCGTGGTTGAAGACGAAGCGCCACCCGCCCTCGGCCTTCCGCAACCAGACGCCGTAGGCCCCGGCGAAGCCCGGAGCGAGGTTGCCGGTGGAGATGTCGGTCTTCCCGAAGCGCAGCGCGACGTCGGTCTTGAGGCGCAGCACGGCGGCACGGATCATCTCGATGACGGCGCCGTCCTCGGCCGCGGCCACGTTCGGATAGTCCTCGTCCTCGACGTCGATGCTCTTCCAGAAGAGCACCGAGACGCTCGCGCCGTTCGGCAGCACGAGCGCCGTCTCGTTCCGCTCGGAGAGCATGTTGGCGCGGGCGATGGCGTCGTTGGAATCCGCCGCGAGGCGGGCTGTGCCGCGGCCCGAGACCCGCGCGGCGCGGGGCGTCTCCGGCAGCTCCTCGAATCGGAAGTCGGCGCTCCAGGCGTGACGTCCCCAGCCGAGCGCCAGGCGGCCGGTCTCGGCCCCGGTGGCGTGGATCGATGCGGTGAACGCGGGCGTCTCGGAGTCGGCCAGCACATGGCCCAGGGGCACCACCTGCATCGCGCCCTCGTCCGCGGGATGGATCTCGAGTTGCCAGCCCGCCGCGTCCCGCGCGAGCCACAGGACCGGATCCGCGGGTTCCGCCGGTTCCTCCATCTGGGCGGCGGCCTCCCCGCCATCGGGCGCCTGCGCTCCTCCGGCTGCTTCCTCCGTGTCCTCGCCGGCCTCCCCGGCGTCCCCGTCGCCGGAGCTTCCCGCCGCGCGCGCCGCGGCTTCCGCCTGCCGCTCGGCGACGACGGCGGCTATCTCGGACTCGATGGCGTCGATGTCCGGCGCGAGGGTGCCGAGGCGCAGCGCCCGGTGCGCGACCAGCGTGCCGACCCGCACCCGCGATCCGACCGCGCCGGAGAGCAGGTTCTGGTAGGCAGGCCCGTCGGTCCGCAGCCCCGGCGGAAACGCCACGTGGATCTCCTGGTTCTCGAGCGTGAGCGAGGCGTGCAGGAGGCCGTCGGCCTCGTGGCTGGGGTCCGGCGTCTGCGCGCCGGCCGTCGTCGCCGCCTCGTGCCTGGCGGCGCCG
>JAPOWL010000318.1 GCA_026707615.1 Acidobacteriota bacterium
TGATCGACCTGACCAACCCCGTGCTCCTCGGGCCCGTGCAGAACCAGGAGCACTATATGCAGGGCGTCGTGGCGCGGCGCAACAACTTCGTCGAGCCGATCCTGCAGTTCCTCGAGGAGGCCCACGCCGAGTTCGGTCGCCTGACCGGCCGCTACTACGGGCTGGTGACGCAGTACAAGGCGGACGACGCCGATACGGTGTTCCTCTCGCTCGGCTCGGCCGCGGAGAACTGCGAGGCGGCGGTCGACTACCTGCGCGAGACCCGCGGTGCCAAGGTCGGGTCCGTTCATCTGAACGTCTTCCGGCCCTTCCCCGAGCGGGCGGTGGTCGAGGCGCTGGCCGGCAAGAAGAACGTGATCATCCTCGAGCGCACCGACGAGCCCCTGGCCGGCGACAACCCGATGGGGCGCGACACCCGCACGGCGCTGAACAAGGCGCTGAAGCTCCGCGGGCGCCCGGTCGAGGCCGGCTTCCCGGAGGTGACCCCCAGCCGGATGCCGCGGCTGTTCAACGGCATCTACGGGCTGGGCTCGCGCGACTTCCGGCCCGAGCAGATCATCGGGGCCTACGAATACGTCACGAGCGGGCGGGCGCGCACGGACGGCAAGACGGCGGCGGACGGCGAGTCGTTCATGGTGCTCGGCGTCCCGCATCCCTACGAGGTGAAGGCCGACGAGACGCCGTCCCTGCTGCCGGAGGGGGCCATCGCGGTCCGTTTCCACTCGATCGGCGGCTGGGGAGCCATCACCACCGGCAAGAACCTCGGCGCCATCATCGGCGACTTCAACGACTTCCTGTCGGCGCGCAACACGGACGTCGACGAGTACGGGCGGCCGAAGGAGGTCATCCACGTCAGCGCCAACCCGAAGTACGGCTCCGAGAAGAAGGGGGCGCCGACCTCCTACTTCCTGGTCGTCGCTCCGGAGCGCATCCGCGTCAACTGCGACCTGCGCCACGTGGGCGTGGTGCTCTGCTGCGACCCGAAGGCGTTCACCCACTGCAACCCGCTCGAAGGCATCTCCGAGGGCGGCGCGTTCATCTGGGAGTCCGACGAGGAGCCGAAGGACGCCTGGGAGCGGCTGCCGCTCTGGGCCCGCTCGCAGATCCTCGAGCACAAGATCCGCATGTTCACGCTGCCCGGCTTCGACATCGCCCGCAAGGCGACGAACCGCCCGGACCTGCAGCTGCGCATGCAGGGCAACGCCTTCCTGGGCGCCTTCTTCTCGGTCTCGCCGCTCCTCCAGGAGTTCGAGATCAGCCGCGAGCAGTTCGAGGAGGTCGTCCACAAGCAGTACAAGAAGAAGTTCGGGCGCCTGGGCGACGCGGTCGTTCAGTCGAACATGGAGGTCATGACGCAGGGCTTCGGCCGGGTGCGCGAGATCCCGATCGGCGAGATCGAGGCCGCCGACCGCTCGACGCTGCGCGGGCTGCCCATCCTGCCCCTGGCCGCGACGCCGACCAACGGAGGCGGCGAGGGTTGCGCGACCTGCCGCTCCCACGAGATCCCGGACGGGCAGGAGGAGCGGACGCCGGTCACGCAGGTCGCGAGCTTCGACGCGGAGTTCCGGTCCGACTACGGCTACGACCAGCCGGCCTCGCCGCTCGCCGCGATGGGGGTGATGGCGGCCGGCAGCGGCGACACCGCGTCGAAATACGTCGCCCGGCGCGAGACGCCGCTGTTCATCGCCGAGAATTGCACGCAGTGCATGGAGTGCATCTCGGTCTGTCCCGACACCGCGCTCCCGAACTGCTCGCAGGACATCGACACGATCCTGACGACCGCGATCACGAACTACGTGACCGACGCGGGCGAGCGGAGCAAGATGCTGGCCGCCGTGCCGGAGATGGAGCAGCGGACCCGGACCGCGATGAACGAGGCGGTCAAGGCAAAGGCGTCGACGCCGCTGCCGGAGATCATCCGCAACGTCACGAACGGCCTGAACGGCTTCTCGGAGGCCGCAAAGAACGAGTTCTTCGACGTCATCGACAAGCAGCCGCTCGCCTACAACAAGGTGAACGCCATCTTCAAGTCGGCCGAGCGCAAGAGCCCCGGCAGCGGCGGCATCTTCTCGATCTTCGTCTCCGACCTCTGCAAGGGCTGCGCGGCCTGCGTGACCGCCTGCGGCGACCACGATGCGCTGAGGATGGTGCAGGAGACCGAGCAGGTCAACGCCGACCACGAGACCGGAACCGCGTTCCTCGATCTGCTGCCCGACACCGAGCAGAAGTTCCTCGGCCTCTACAACAACGAGAACCCCTCCGATTCCAAGACCGCGACGCTCCGCAACCTGATGATGGTGCGCCGCAACTACGACGCGCTGGTCTCGGGCGACGGCGCGTGCGCCGGCTGCGGCGAGAAGAGCGTGCTGCGGGCCATCGCGGGGGTGACCGAGGCCTACCTGCGGCCGATCTTCCACGAGAAGGCGGAGCGGCTGCGGCGGACGGCCACCGCGCTCGATGCCGACGGCGCGGCGCGCCTCGCCGCCCTGGCGGAGCGCGATCCGAAGCAGCACGAGCTCTTCGTCCGCACCGTGGCCCACGTGCTGATGGGGCTCGGCGGCGACACGGACGCGGACACCACGGCCCGGCTCGAGGCCCGCGGGCCCATCTCGAACGACGAGGTCGTCGGCGCCATCGCCGCCGTCATGCGGCAGGAGGCGTTCAACCACCAGGAGCTGCAGGCGCTCGACGGGCGGCTGCCGAACGGGCAGTCGGTGATGGCCATGGCCGCCCACACGGGCTGCAACACCGTCTACGGCTCGACGCCGCCGAACAACCCGCACCCGTACCCCTGGATGAACTCGCTGTTCCAGGACGGGTCGACGATCGGCTGGCTGATCGGCGAGAGCTTCATCATGGACCACGGCCGGCGCTCGGTCATTCCGGAGCGGCTCGCCACCTGGCTCCTCGAGCGCGAGGACGACATCATCGACGAGCAGCGCTACTACGAGTTCACCCACTTCTCCGACAACCTGATGACCGACGCGGAGATCAACGAGATGCCGCGGGTCTGGATCGTCGGCGGCGACGGCGGGATGGGGGACATCGGGTACCAGAACGTCTCGAAGATGATCCTGCAGAACCGGCCCAACGTGAAGGCGCTGATGCTCGACACGCAGGTCTACTCGAACACCGGCGGACAGA
>JAPOWL010000560.1 GCA_026707615.1 Acidobacteriota bacterium
GGCGCGTCCGCTCGACCGCGCCGTTACGGTGGGGCTGCCGGACGCCGCCGGCCGCGTGCTGGCCGAGGACGTCGTGGCCGGGGGCGACGTTCCGCCGTTCGACCGCGCGGCCATGGACGGCTACGCGGTCGTGGCGGCCGACACGTTCGGAGCGGGCCGGCAGGAGCCGGCGCGGCTCCACTGCATCGAGTCGATCCATTCCGGGATGGTCTCCACCCGGCGGCTCGGCGCGGGCGAGTGCATCCAGATCGCGACCGGCGCCCCGCTGCCGGACGGGGCGGACGCCGTCGTCATGGTCGAGGAGACCGCGCGGGACGGGGACGCGGTACGCGTGCTCTCGCCCGTCCACCCGCGCCAGCACGTCGGCCGGCGGGGAGCCGACATCGAGGCCGGCCGGACGCTGCTCCGCCGGGGCGACCTGCTGACGCCGAGCCGGGTAGGCTCCATCGCCGCGCTCGGCACGGCCGAGGTCTCCGTCTACGATCGGCCGCGGGTGGGCCTCGTCTCGACCGGGAACGAGATCGTCGAGCCGGGACGGCCGCTCCGAGCGGGGCAGATCTACGACATCAACCGCTTCACGCTCGGTGCCGTGGTCGCGGAGCACGGCGGCGTCCCGGTTCCCCACCCGATCACCGCCGACTCGCTGCCGGCGCTCGGGGCCGCCGTCGACGACATCATCGCGCAGGGCACGGACATCCTGGTCTTCTCGGGCGGGAGCTCCGTGGGCGAGCGCGACCTGACGCTGGACGTCATGCGCCAGAAGGGCTCGGTCGCGTTCCACGGCATCGCGGTCAAGCCCGGCAAGCCGACCGCCTTCGGCCACATCGGTGCGACGCCGGTTCTGGGCATGCCCGGATACCCGACCTCCTGCCTCTCGAACGCCTACCTGCTGCTGGTGCCGTTCCTGCGGCGGGTGGCGCGCCTTCCGCCGCACCGCGTCCGGACCGTCACCGTCCCCGCGGCGCATCGCTTCGTCTCCACCCCGGGCCGGCACCAGTTCTACACGGTGCGCATCGTGGACGGCCTCGCGGTCGGCGCCTTCAAGGCATCGGGCGACATCACCAGCATGTCGCAGGCCGACGGCTACGTGGAGATCCCGTTGCGGACGGACGCGATCGAGGAAGGCGAGCCGGTCGAGGTGGCGCTGTTCGGCCCCGGCACTCCGGCGTGAGCCGAGCTAGGAGCCTGCGCCGCAGAACGGCAACGGAGTGAGTGCGCGGGGCAGGTTCCTAGGCCGGTGGGGGCTGGGGCCGACCCGGAGCCTGCGACGGGTTGGCGGCGCTACCGCTTGCCGAGCCGGCGCGCCCACTCCAGCTCGAGCTCGTCGGCCGTGTGCAGGTCGAAGAAGGGCGCCGTCCGCCGGTACGCCCCGCGGAACTCCGCGTGGCAGCGGTAGCAGACCGTGAGGTCCCGCAGGCGGCGGTAGACGACGAGGTCGACGAGCGCCGCCGCGCCCAGCACCCCGTACGCGATCAGGTCCATCCCGTACCAGTAGAACCCGGCGCTGACGAGGGCCCCGAGGACGATGACCGTGAGCCCGAGCTGCGGGTTGAAGTCCTTCCGCACGTAGAAGTCGCCGCCCTCGCAGACCGGACAGCGGTCGACCTCGGTGTCGGCGCGGAGCTTCTCGCTCACCGAGAGCGCCAGCGTCCGCCCGCAGCGGCCGCAGGCGACGGCGTCCGGTGCGTCGGCGGCGGCGACCGGGAGGCGGCTGCCGCAGTCGGGGCAGACGAACGTCAGCCTCACAACGGCACCCGCTGCAGCACCAGGAGGTACTTCGCCAGCACCTCGCCCACGATGACGGTGAAGAAGTCGACGTAGAGGATGCCGGTCGCCGACTGCGTCGATTGGATCTTCGCGGTCTCCCACGTCAGCCAGGCGAGCACGAGCGGCCCGGCGAGCCCGAACAGGATGCGCTGCCAGAGGAACACCGCCTCGATCGAGACCAGGTAGCGGTCGAACCCGGCCCCCGTCGGCGACTGCCAGCTCGCCAGGGCCGCCGCCACGACGGCGCCGACGACGACGATGCGCACCACCGCCGACCCGATGTGGAACTTCACCACCCGCTTGAGCAGCGACACCTCCATCGAGGGCAGCACGAGGTACCAGTGGCCCAGGATCATGGCCGTGCACGCGCCGCCGAGGAGCGCCGACGACGAGACGAAGCTGGCCAGCGTCAGGCCGCCGGATGCCGGCCCCATCTCGGCCGCGGTCCAGGTGACCGCCTGCGCGACGAGGGCCACCCCGCCGCCCCCGATCGCGATGGCGAGCCAGACGGGCCGCAGGCGGGCCAGGACCCGCCCGATGGTGGCCCAGTAGACCAGCAGCGCCCCGGTGGACGCGACCAGCGCGGCCAATGCGAGGCGCTCGGCCGTCGTCGGGTCGGGGACTTCGGGTCGGAAGGCGAGCGCGATGAGCAGGAGGATCGCCGCGAGGCCGGCGTTGAAGCGGAAGAACTTCACCCCCGCGGCCTGCCCCACGAGGAGCAGGGAACCCGCGATGCCGATCCCGAGGTGCGTCAGGAACAGGAAGAGAACGGAAGACATCGGGGGTACCGAGCTGCCCGGTTGCGGCCGGCGCGGCCCCGGCGCCGCTGGCGCCGCAGGCCAGGCCGGAGGCCAGTGGCAGGACCGGGCGGCTCCGGCCGCTTGGATCGCGCGCCCGCCAGCGCGCCCTGATGGGCGAGGCGGGAGTCTGCGCGGGCACGGACTCCTGCGCCGCCCGGTTCCGCAGCGCAGACCCTCAGCCGAGTCGCCGGTTCACCTCGGCCCAGTTGATCGTGTTGAACCAGGCGGCGATGTAGTCGGGGCGCCGGTTCTGGTACCGGAGGTAGTAGGCGTGCTCCCAGACGTCGACGCCGAGGATCGGCGTCCTGCCCTCCATCAGGGGGCTGTCCTGGTTGGGCGTGCTCACCACGCGCAGGGTCCCGCCGTCGTTGATCACCCAGGCCCAGCCGCTCCCGAAGCGCGCCGCCCCGGCGGCCGAGATCTCGGCCTTGAGCGCGTCGTACGACCCGAACGAGGCGTCGATGGCCGCGGCGACCGCGCCGGTCGGCTGGCCGCCGCCGGTCGGACTCATCACCTGCCAGAACAGGCTGTGGTTCGAGTGCCCGCCGCCGTTGTTGCGGACCGCGGTGCGGAT
>JAPOWL010000104.1 GCA_026707615.1 Acidobacteriota bacterium
TGCTCCGGCGGGGCGAGGTCGTGCTGGCCGCGCCCGGACACGCCCTCGGCGGCGGGTGGGTGCTCGAGGCCGTGGAGGAGAGCAGCGTCACCTTCCGCCATTCCGCGGGGTCCCGCCAGCGCAGGACGCTGCCCTGAGCGGCCGCTCACGCGTCCCGGCGGCGGCCCTCTCCCCGCGCGCCGTCAGGGCCCGCGCATCAGCACCTGACCACGGCGGCCGAGCTGATGGCCGGGACGCGCTGGATCTCCTCGATCACGGTCGAGCCGATCTCGACGTCCTCGGCGGGCGAGGGGTGCGATTCCACGCGGATGACGCCGACCGCGCCGGCCGCGCCCCGCCCGAGTGCGAAGGCGGCGATGTTGATGTCGTGGCGGCCGAGGATGGAACCGATCTCCCCGATGACGCCGGGGCGATCCTGGTTGCGGATCACGATCAGCGTGCCTTCCAGCGGAACCTCCACCTCCACGTCGTCGAGCCGGACGAGGCGGGGGCTGTCCGGCTCGAACACCGCCCCCTCGGCCCACAGCTCGCCGGCGTTCGTGTGGAGCTTCAGCGAGATGAGGCCGGTGAAGTTCCGGGGGCGCGAGCTGCGCGACTCGATGACCTCGAGCCCGCGCTGCGCGGCGACGGTACGGGCGTTGACGAGCGTCGCCTCGGACGAGAGCACGTGCCGGAACAGGCCCACGAGCGCCGCCCCGGCCAGCATCTCCGTGCTGCCGTCCGCCAGCGCCCCGTAGTACCGGAGCCCGACGGTGTGCGGGCGCCCGCGCGCGAGCTGCCCGAGGATGCCGCCCAGACCCTCGGCCAGCCGCACGTAGGGCTGCAGCCGCTTCACTTCTTCCGGCGCCACCGACGGGTAGTTCACCGCGTTGCGGACGATACCCGTGCTCAGGAACTCGCGGACGCTGGTGGCGGCGTCGACGCCGACGAGCTCCTGGGCTTCGGCCGTCGACGCGGCGATGTGCGGGGTGGCGACCACCTGGGGCAGGCCGGTGAGGGCGGTGTCCGGCGACGGTTCGTTGCGGTAGACGTCCAGCCCGGCGCCGCCGACCTGTCCGGACGCCAGCCCTTCGGTCAGGGCCGCCTCGTCGACGAGGTCGCCCCGCGCCGTGTTGATGATGCGGACCTGCGGGCGGCAGCGCGCCAGGAACGCCCGGTCCACGAGCCCGCGCGTCGTCTCGGTGGAGGGCAGGTGGAGGCTGATGAAGTCCGCCTGCGCGCAGAGCTCGTCCAGCGTGACGAGCTCGACGCCCAGGTCGGCGGCGACCTGCTCCGCGATGAAGGGGTCGTACGCGACCACCGACATGTCGAACGCGGCGGCGCGCCGGGCCAGCTCCCGCCCGATCCGTCCGAAGCCCACGACGCCGAGGGTCTTGCCCCGGAGCTCCGCCCCCCGCAGGCCCGCCTTGTCCCAGACGCCCGCCTTCATCTGTGCGTCGGCGCGGGCGACGGAGCGGGTCAGCGCCAGCATCAGGGCGCAGGCATGCTCCGCGACGCTCACGCTGGTGGCGCCCGGCGCGTTCAGGACCAGCACGCCTCGTGCGCTGGCGGCCTCGAGGTCGACGTTGTCGACCCCCGTGCCTGCCCGGGCGACCACCCGGAGGCGCGGGGCCGCGGCCAGGACTTCGGCGGTGACCCGCGTCGCGCTGCGGACGATGAGGCCCTCGGCGTCGGCGAGGTCGGCGGCCAGCGTGTCGGCCGGCCGGGCGGCGCGCTCCACTACGGTCCAGCCCTCGGCGCGAAGCAGATCGGCCGCGGAGGCGGGGAGTTGGTCGGCGATGACGATCTTCATGACGGGGGAGCCTGCGCGACTTGACGGGCGCGTCGGGAGTCTGCCCTCGCGAGGAGTCCTCCGCGGCACGTTCCACGGCGGAGACTCCCGGCGGACCGCCGGACGGGACGGGCGCCCGCCGCCCCCCGGCCGCCATGCAGTATAATGCGGCGCCATTCGGACCGAGTCGACACGCCCCCACCGAGGATGGTGCACGTCGCAGGAATCACCCGCGTGCCGCGGCCGTTCACCTGATGCGGCACGCCTTCCACACGGCCGATGAGCGGAGCGTCGCGCGGGTCGGGCTCGATGCCCGCGCGCTTGGAGAGGGCAGACGGGGAGTAGCTGCGAGATGCCGGAGTTCAAGCACCTGACCGCGCCGTCCGAGGGGACGGCCATCACCGGAGAGAACGGCGCGCTGGTCGTTCCCGACGATCCCATCATTCCGTACATCGAGGGAGACGGTATCGGCCCCGACATCTGGCGGGCGTCCGTCCGCCTCTTCGACGCCGCCGTGCGCAAGACGTTCGACGGCGCCAGGCGCGTGGTCTGGTTCGAGGTCCTGGCCGGCGAGAAGGCGCACGAGCGGACGGGGGAGTGGCTGCCGGCCGACACCCTGGACGCCGCGCGCGCCTACCGCGTGGCGATCAAGGGACCGCTCACGACGCCGGTGGGGGGCGGCATCCGCAGCCTCAACGTCTCCATTCGGCAGCTGCTGGATCTCTACGCCTGCGTCCGGCCCGTCCGCTACTACCGCGGGACGCCGTCGCCGGTGCGGAATCCCGAGCGGATGGACGTCGTCATCTTCCGCGAGAACACCGAGGACGTGTACTCGGGCATCGAGTGGGAGCAGGGCTCGGCGGAGGTCCGCCGTCTCATCGAGTACCTCGAATCCGAGATGGGCAAGCGCGTGCGCGCCGATTCCGGGGTCGGCATCAAGCCGATCTCCATCACCGGCAGCAAGCGCCTCGTGCGGATGGCGATCCGCTACGCGCTCGACAACGATCGCAGCAGCGTCACCCTCGTGCACAAGGGCAACATCATGAAGTTCACGGAGGGTGCCTTCCGGGACTGGGGGTACGAGCTGGCGGCCGAGGAGTTCGGCGATCGGACGATCAAGGAATGGGACGGCGAGCCCGAGGGTCGCGTCGTCATGAAGGACCGCATCGCCGACAGCATGCTCCAGCAAATCCTCACCCGCACGTCCGAGTACAGCGTGATCGCGACGACGAACCTGAACGGGGACTATCTCTCCGACGCCTGCGCGGCGCAGGTCGGCGGGCTCGGGCTGGCGCCGGGCGCCAACATCGGGGACGAGGTCGGCTTCTTCGAGGCGACGCACGGCACGGCGCCGAAGTACGCCGGCAAG
>JAPOWL010000466.1 GCA_026707615.1 Acidobacteriota bacterium
CGAGAATGACCTCCTGGTAGAGGTCGCGCAGGTCGCTCATACCGGGAACATCTCCCGCACGCGCTCCAGCGCGCGCACCAGCAAGTCGATCTCCTCACGCGTGTTGTACATGGCCACCGAGGCGCGCGCCGTGGCGGGCACCCCGAAGCGGTCCATGATCGGCTGCGTGCAGTGGTGGCCGGTGCGCACGGCAACCCCCTCGGTGTCGACAATGGTGCCGACGTCGTGCGGGTGCGCCCCCTTCATGACGAAGGCGAGGATGCTCGCCTTGTGCGCGGCGGTGCCGATGAGCCGCAGCCCCTTGACCTCCGAGAGCGCCGCCGTGCCGTAGGCCAGCAGGTCCGCCTCGTGCGGGGCGATGGCCTCGAAGCCGACCCCCTGCAGGTAGTCGATGGCGGCGCCGAGGCCGATCACCCCGGCGATGTGCGGCGTGCCCGCCTCGAACTTGTGGGGCAGGTCGGCGTAGGTCGTCTTCTCGAACGTCACCGAACGGATCATGTCGCCGCCGCCCTGGTACGGCGGCATGCGCTCCAGCCACTCCTCGCGGCCCCACAGGACGCCGATCCCGGTCGGCCCGTACAGCTTGTGGCCGGTGAACGCGTAGAAGTCGCAGTCGAGCTCCTGCACATCCACCGGCATGTGATAGACGGCCTGCGAGCCGTCGATGAGCACGGGCACGTCACGGCGTTTCGCCATGTCGACGATCTCGCGCACCGGGTTGATGGTGCCGAGCGAGTTCGACAGGTGCACCACCGAGACGAGCTTCGTGCGCGGTCCGAGCAGCCGCTCGAACTCGTCGAGCTGCAGCGTGCCGCTGTCGTCGATGGGCACCACCCGGAGCTGCGCCCCGACCTGCTCGCACAGGAGCTGCCACGGCACGATGTTCGAGTGGTGCTCCATGTGGGTGATGACGATCTCGTCGCCGGGGCCGACGTGCCGCCGGCCGAAGCTGTGCGCCACCAGGTTGATGCTCTCGGTGGAGTTGCGCGTGAAGACGATCTCGCGCGACGCGCGCGCGTTGAGGAACCGCTGCACCTTGACGCGCGCGGCGTCGTACGCGGCGGTCGCCTCCTCGCTCAGCGTGTAGACGCCCCGGTGGATGTTGGCGTTGGTATTGTCGTAGTAGCGCGCCAGCGTGTCGAGCACCTGCCGCGGCTTCTGCGTGGTGGCGGCGTTGTCGAGGTACACGAGGCGGTGGTCGCGGACCATCCGCTCGAGGATGGGAAAGTCCCGCCGGATGCGCTCGACGTCGAGCCCCGGCGGCGTAGCGGCGACGGCCTCCGCGAGTCTCACCGCAAGCACCTCCGCGAACCGGCCGGGGCGCATCCCACGGCCGCCAGACCGTAGCGGAAACACCATTCGTTGCCGGCTTCGTCTTCACGCGTCCACATGGAACGACCCTCCGCCCGATCCGGGCAATTGCGCCAGCAGGAGATCGTCGAGCTGATCGCGGATCGGCTCGATGGCGATGTGGTTCAGCAGGTCGCTGGCGAAGGCGTGGATGAGGACGCTCCGGGCCTGCTCCAGCCCCAGCCCGCGGGCACGCAGGTAGAAGAGCGCGTCCTCGTCGAGCTGTCCCACCGTGGCCCCGTGCGTGCACTTGACGTCGTCGGCGAAGATCTCCAGCTCGGGCTTCGTGTTGATCTGCGCGTCCTCGGAGAGGAGCAGCGCCTTGTTGGTCTGCTTGGCGTCGGTCTTCTGGGCGTCGATGGCGACGATGATCTTGCCGTTGAAGACCGCGCGGGCCTCCCCGTCCAGAATCCCCTTGTACAGCTCGTGGCTCGAGCAGTGCGGCTGCGCGTGGTGGATCGTCGTGTGGTTGTCGACCAGCCGGCGCCCGTTCGCCAGATAGAGGCCGTTGAGCGTGCACTCCACCCCTTCGCCGTCGAGCAGCGCCTGCGCGTCGTTGCGCACGATGGCGCCCCCGAGGGTGACCGCGTGCGACGAGAAGTTGGCGGCCCGGCCGAGCCGGACGTGCATCGAGCCTATGTGGTACCCGGAGGGACTCTCGCGCACCAGCTTGTAGTGATCGACCACGGCGCCCGGCCCCGCGATGACCTCCGTCACCGTATTCGTCAGGTACGGGGAATCGCCGCCGCCGTAGCTCTCCACGACCCGCACCTGCGCGTTCTCGCCGACGACGAGCAGCACGCGCGGATGGGTCATCACCGGCTCGCCGTCCGGGGGTGGCGACGTGACGAACAGCAACTGGATCGGTTGCTCGACCACGGTATCGGCCGGTACCCGCACTATGGCTCCGTCGTGGAGCAGCGCCGTGTTGAGCGCCGTGAACGCCTCGTTCTCGATGCCGGCGCCGGAGGCCAGATGCGCCTCGACGGCCGCGCGGGTTTCGTTAGCGTCAGAAGCGAGCACGTCCGCCAGGCTCAGCACTTCCACGCCGTCCGGCAGCGCGGAGACGTCCGAGGCCGGCGCCACGTGGCGGCCGTTGACGAAGAGCCGTCCGGCCCCGATGCCGAGCGCGTGCGGCGCGGTATCGGCCTTGGCGGCCTCGCGCTCGGCCGGCGCGGCCAGAGCGAACGCGGTATTGGCGATCGGCGCGACGTTGGTGAAGCGCCACGCCTCCAGGCGCGTGGTCGGGACACCGAGCGCGGTAAAGCGCTCGAAGGCGCGGCGCCGCAAATCGACGACCGTGTCAGGTGCGGGCGCCGTGCGGCGCACCGCCTCGAAGGCGTCGGCGCAGGCTTCGGCGGGGGCGAGTGTCGTCATCGGCATCCCGCTACGCGCCGACCTGCTCGGCGACGCCTTCGATCCAGCCGTAGCCCTTCTCCTCGAGCTCCAGCGCCAGGTCCTTGCCGCCCGACTTGACGATGCGGCCGTCCGACAGGACGTGCACGAAGTCCGGCACGATGTAGTTGAGCAGCCGCTGGTAGTGGGTGACCACCAGGATAGCCCGCTCCGGGCTGCGCATCGCGTTGACGCCGGCCGAGACGGTCCGCAGGGCGTCGATGTCCAGCCCCGAATCGGTCTCGTCCATTATCGCGAGCCTCGGCTCGAGGACCGCCATCTGGAAAATCTCGTTGCGCTTCTTCTCGCCGCCGGAGAAGCCCTCGTTGACCGGCCGCTTCAGCAGGTCCTGGTCGATGTGGAGCACGTTCATCCGCTCCTTGACCAGGG
>JAPOWL010000661.1 GCA_026707615.1 Acidobacteriota bacterium
GGGAAGATGATGCCGTGCGCACCCACGTCGAGCACCTGCTTGACCATCCAGATGTTCGGCTCGAGCTCGCGGCCGGTCGCCGGAATCCGCACGATGACGGACTTGCCGGCCATCGCGTCGCCCGCCGCGGCAATCGTGCCGGGGTCCATGAGCCACTGCATCCAGGTGCGCAGCGTGGTGACGTCGTAGGGGCCGTGCTCCATGTCGTAGAAGACGAAGTCGATGTCGTCGTTGGCCGCGAGCGCCACGGGGTCGGCGCGGGCGTCGACCGTGCGCCCGAAGGCGACCTGGTCCTCGTCCAGAAGCCTGACGAGTCCGTTCCGGGGCGCCGCATCCGGATCCTGTTGTCCGAGCACGGGCGCCGAGGGCGCAACGGCCAGGGCGCAGGCCGCGGCGAGGGCCAGCCGAGGGAGGGTGGTTCGCATGAGTCTCTCTCCTGGGTTGTTCCGGGCGTCCCCGGCGAGCACGCGCGACCGGAGCCGGCCGCCGCCGGCAGGAATCGTACACGACGCCGCGCGCGCCACCGGCGATTCCGGAGAACCTCGCAGCCCTCCCGCCACCGTGACCCGCGCCCGCCGCCAAGGAGGATTCTCCTATGCTGGAGGCGAGAGCATGCTGACCGCGGACACCGTCAAGGAGCTTGCGCGGGAGGTGGGGTTCGACCTGTGCGGGGTCGCCCCGGCCGAGGCGTTCCCCGAGCTGCGCTTCCTGGACGACTGGCTGGAGCGGGGCTACGCGGGCGAGATGGGCTACATGGCCCGGACGGCGCGCCGGCGGGACGACGTCCGCCGCGTGGTACCCGCGGCCCGGTCCGTCGTCGCCCTCGGCACGGTCTACAACACGGAACGTCGCTACTCGACCGAGGTGGACGACCCGGACGCGGCGCTCATCTCGCGCTACGCCTGGGGCGAGGACTATCACGACGTCCTCGGCCGCCGCATGGAGAAGCTGCTGGAGCGGATGCGCTCGGCCGCCGGCGAGCCGTTCGAGGCGCGCTGCTACGTCGATACCGGCCCCGTGCAGGAGCGCGTCTACGCGCAGTACGCCGGGCTCGGCTGGATTGGCAAGAACACGTGCCTCATCCACCCCGAGAAGGGCTCCTGGCTCTTCCTGTCGGAGATCATCACCAGCCTGCCGCTCGCCGCCGACGCGCCGCAGCTCGACCAGTGCGGCACCTGCACGCTCTGCCTGGAAGCCTGCCCCACCGATGCCTTTCGCGAGCCCTGGGTCCTCGACGCCACGCGCTGCCTGTCGTACCTGACCATCGAGCTCCGCGGACCGATCCCCGAGGAGCGGCGCTCCGAGGTCGGGACGCACGTCTACGGCTGCGACATCTGCCAGGACGTCTGTCCGTACAACGCGGCGCCGGCCCGGTCGGCGGACCCGGCGTGGCAGCCCGTCCCGGCGCTCGACAACCCGCGGCTCGCCGACCTCTGGCGCCAGCCGGACAAGAGTCTGGGCGGGCTCCTGAAGCGGAGCGCGATGTCCCGAGCGAAGCTGCCCGGACTCCGCCGCAACGTGGCCGTCGCGCTCGGCAACAGCGGGACCACGGAGAGCGCGGCCGCCCTCGCCGAGCCGGCGACACCCGAGACGGCGTCGCGCGCCGAACCCCTCGTGACCGAGCACATCGCCTGGGCCCGCCGGCAGGGCGCGCCGAGACCGAAGTCGAAGCGATCGTGATCTCGTCGGCGGAGACGAGGTCTTCCCGGTCCGGGTCCCCGGCCGCGAACTGCCGGGTGCCGTCACGATCCGACCGCCCGCCGATGTACCCGGACCGGCGGCGAGCACCAGGCGGAGCCGTCAGGCGACCGATGGTGGGCTACGGCTCGTAGCGGTACACGACGCCGTCCTTCATCACGAACCGGACCCGGCGCAGCGCGCCGATGTCCTCGAGCGGATTGCCGTCGACGGCCACGAGGTCGGCGATGAAGCCGGGGGCCACCTGCCCGAGCCGGTCGCCGAGGCCCAGCGAGCGGGCGGCGCGCGACGTAGCGGAGACGATGGCGTCCATCGGCCGCTGTCCGCCCTCGTTGATGCGGACGATGAACTCCTCGACGTTGCGGCCGTGCGAGCCGGCCACCGCGTCCGTGCCGAAGACGATCTCGACGTCCGGGTTCCGGAGGGTCTCGCGGAACGTGCGCAGCCCGATGCGCCGGGCCTGGCTCATCCGCGCGAACCCCTCGGACGTGTAGTTGCCGATGCCGATGAACCGCTCGCGGTTGACGGCGTAGTTGTCCCACAGCAGGCCGACGTGGAACCCGAGGAAGGTGCCCTGCTCGGCGAGCAGGGCGATGGTGTCGGCATCGAATCGGTTGCCGTGCTCGATCGACGTGCAGCCGGCGCGGACCACGGCGCTCACGACCTCCGAGCCGTAGGCGTGGACGGCGACGCGCAGGCCCTGCGCCCGGCCCTCGTCGCAGGCGGCCTCGATCTGCTCGTCGCTGAGCGCCCGGAGGCCGCCCTCCCGGATGCTGCCGGAGGCGAACATCTTCACGACGTCGGCGCCGTCGGCCTTGAGCCGTCGGACGTGCGCGCGTATCGCCTCGGCGTCGCCGGTGGCGGCGGTCACGGCCCGGAGCGAGGTCAGCACGCGGGGCCCCGGCACGTCGCCGCGGGCGATCGCGTCGCGCAGCTCGGCATCGAGGGGGCTCCCGAGGCTCTGGACGGTCGTGAAGCCGCCCATCAGCGTGCGGTACGCGTTGCCGACGGCGTGCAGCATCGTCCGCGTGGCGTCCGCATCGCCGCCTTCCCCCTGGTGCAGCCGTCCGTCGGCGCCGAAGTGCGACGTCAGGTGGACGTGGGTGTCGATCCACCCGGGCATCAGCGTGAGGTCGGAGAGGTCGTAGCTCACCGCGCCGCGCAACCCGTCGACCCGCGTGATCGTGCCGTCGTTCACGACGACGCGGGCCCTGGACCGGGTGTCGCCCGCGCCGTCGATGAGGAGCCCGGCCCGCAGCGTGACCGGAGCATCCTGCGCGAGCGCGACGGCGGCGGCGGAGAGCGTCAGCGTGACCGCGGCGGCGGCCAGTGAGAGCGGTCGGCGTGGGGTCATGAGCGGTCCTTCTCCTTCCTCCGTCCGTGCAATCGTAGTGCGCCGCGCAAGCTCCGCCCCGGCAACGGGCCC
>JAPOWL010000486.1 GCA_026707615.1 Acidobacteriota bacterium
CCCGGCAGGTGCATCCCGACGTCGCGGACCTGACCGCGCTGCACGAGACGGTCGAAGCGGTCCGCGCCATCCGGCGCAGCCTCCGCTGACCGCGGCTTCGGCGCCTGCGGGCTGATGCAGCGTGGTAGGCTGGGTTTGTGTTCGACACGCACGCGATAGCCCGCCAGTTGACGGGCGCCGGTCTGACCGTGGAGCAGGCCGACGCCATCACGGATGCCGTCCGGCAGGCTGCCGAGCACGGCGACCACGTGACCCCGGAGAGGTTCGACGGCGGACTCGCCCAACTTGAGGCACGACTCGCTTGGCGGCTCATCACCGCAGGTATCGCCATCGCAGGAATCGCGGTCGCCGCGGCAGTGACGCTGACCGTTACGATGCTGCGGCTGCTGTTGGCACCGTAGCCGCGCTCCCCCAATCCTCCGTTCTGCCGGCGAGTCCGACGGTCGGGCGAGCGTCCATGGAAGGGCCCGACGCGCGCCGCTCGGCCTCGGGCGGGCCGATCCGGATCAAGGCGCCGTCTCCGTCCACTGAGTCTCAGATGTCCGACAGCTCCGTGAGGGCGCCCGTGCTGTCGCCGATCCGCTCGACCGGCACGCCCATCTTCCCCAGCAGGCTGACGTAGAGGTTGGTGAACGGCGTCCCCGCCTCGTAGCGGATGTGGCGTCCGCCGCGAAGCTGACCCGCGGCCCCGCCGGCGACGACGAGGGGCAGCCCGAGCGCGGTGTGCGCGTTGCTGTCCGCCATGCCGCGGCCGTAGACCGCCGCCACCTGGTCGAGCAGCGTTCCGTCGCCGTCCGGCGTGCGGCGCAGCTTCTCGAGGAAGTCGGCGACGAGCTGCGTGTGGTAGGTGTTGATCTTCGTCAACTGGGACAGGTTCTCGGGCTTGTTCTGGTGGTGCGAGAGGGCGTGGTGCGGGTCCGCGACCCCGATCTGCGGATAGGCCCGCGAGCTGATCTCCGGCGCCACGATGCAGGTGGCGACGCGCGTCAGGTCGGCCTGGAAGGCGACCACCTGCAGGTCGAACATGAGCGCCGCGTATTCGTCGAACGCCGCCGGGACTCCCGACGGCTGCTCCACGACGGGCAGCTCGCGGTCGTTCTGCGCCTCGGCCATCCGGATGCGCCGCTCGACGTCCCGCACGGAGTCGAGGTACTCGGTCATCTTGGCGGCGTCGCGGGCTCCGAGACGGGCCTTGAGGCTCGCCGCCTTGTCGGCCACCGAGTCGAGGATGCTGCGATCGGTCCGGATCCGCTCGAGGCGCGCGGCGGGATCGGTGCTCTGGCTGTCGCCGAAGAGCCGCTCGAAGACCGCCCGCGGGTTGTTCTCCATCGGCAGCGGGGTGGTCGGCGTGCGCCAGGAGAGCGTGGTGATGTAGGCGCAACTGAAGCCGGCGTCGCAGGCGCCCGCGAACGCGGTCGCCTCCAGGCTCAGCTCCAGCGACGCGAGCTGCGTCTCGCGGCCGAGGTGGCTGGCCGCGATCTGATCGATCGACACGCCCGCCTCGAAGTCCGCGCCCTCGGTCGGCTTCACGTGCACGCCGGTGAGGTACGAGCCGCTGATGCGGCCGTGACCGCCCGCCGGCTCGCCGGGACGGCGCTCGCCCGGCTCGTTGTCGAGGCCGCTCAGGACCAGCACGCGGTCGCGCAGCGGTGCCAGCGGCGCCAGGGTCGGGCTGAAGGCGAAGTCGGTGCCGGTCGCGGCCGGCGTCCAGTCCTGCATGACCGCGCCGTTGCCGAAGTAGAGGACGCTCAACCGGGGCCGCGGCCGGGCCGCGCTGTTGCGGATGGCGGCGAAGGCCGGCACCATGCCGTCGAGGAGGGGGAGGGCAATCGCGGCGCCGAGGCCGCGCAGCACCGTACGGCGGGGGAGCGCCTTGCGGGTGACGATCATGGCTCGGACCTCCTCATCGTGAACGGCACGCTCTGCGCGATTCCCAATACGAGAGACGACCAGCGGTAGTCGGGCGCCGCCTCGCGCACGATCCGGCGCACGGCGGGCCGATCGTGCGCCTCGAGCCCGCGGCCGAGGGCGTAGGTCAGCATCCGGGCGGCGACCGTGCGGACGAACGCCTCCCGGCGCTCGGCGAGCACCGCCCGCAGTTCCGCCGGCCCGTCGAACGCGGTGCCGTCGGGGAGCGTGGCGGACGTGTCGAGGGGGGCGCCGCCGTCCGCCTCGCGCCAGCGGCCGACGCCGTCGAAGCCCTCGAGCGCGAAGCCGAGCGGATCCATGCGGGCGTGGCAGCTTGCGCAGACCGGGTTCGCGCGGTGCTGCTCCAGGCGCTCGCGCACCGATCGGTGCGGCCCGCCCGGAGTGTTCTCGTCCAGGGCCGGGACATCGTCGGGCGGCGGGGGCGGCGGAGCGCCGAGGATGTTCTCCAGCACCCACTTGCCCCGCAGCACGGGAGACGTGCGCGTGGCGTGCGAGGTGACGGTCAGGATGCTCCCGTGGCCGAGCAGGCCGCCCCGCCCGCCCGGCGCGCCGGCGCCGAGCTCGACGCGCCGGAAGCGGCTGCCGTAGACGCCCGGGATGCCGTAGTGGCGGGCCAGCCGCTCGTCGACGAACGTGTAGTCGGCCGTCAGCAGGTCCGCCACGCCGCCGTCCGCCCGGAGCTCGCTCGCGACGAGCAGCTCCGTCTCGCGCGCCAGCGCGTCGCGCAGGTTGTCGTCGAACTCCGGGAACCGGTTCACGTCCGGGGTCACCCGGTTCATGTTGCGCAGGTGCAGCCACTGGGACACGAAGTTGCCGACGAGGGCCTCCGAGCGCCGGTCCGCCAGCATGCGGCGTACCTGCCGTTCGAGCGTCGCGGGATCGCGCAGGCGCCCCGCCGCGGCGTCGTCGAGCAGCTCGTCGTCGGGGATGCTGCTCCAGAGGAAGAAGGAAAGGCGCGACGCCAGCTCGAGGTCCGCGAGGCGGTAGGCCGTGCCCGGCGCCGTCCCCGGTGCGTCGGTCTCGAGCCGGAAGAGGAACTCCGGGTCGACGAGAAGGCGCGTGAGGGCGCGCTGAATGCCGCCGTCGAAGCCGCCCTCCGCCCGCCCCGCGGCGTAGAAGTCCATGAGCGTCGCCACGTCCGCCTCGGTCGCGGGCCGGCGGTAGGCCCGGCGCGCGAGCGTGGC
>JAPOWL010000005.1 GCA_026707615.1 Acidobacteriota bacterium
CGATGGACCGCAACAGCGATATCGTTTTGCTCGTCATCAAGGACGGCGTCCGGTACCGGAGAACTGCCGCAAGAATCCACATGCAGCTGCCGGCTCGGGCACGGCAGATCGACATCGTCGTCGCCTCGACGATCGATGTCGCGCGCCATCGGCACAAGCCGTACTATGTGTTCGAACCGGCGCTCCGGGAAGGCCGCGTGCTCTATGACGAGACAGCGGACACCTGAAGACGCGCGGTTCTGGCTGCGGGAGGCGGACGAGCGGCTGACACACGCCGGACGGTACGTCGCCGATGAGAACCCGAAGATCCTGTGCGAGCAAGCGGCATACGCGGCCGAGTTCGCGATCAAGGGCGTCATCGTTGCCAGAGGCGTCAACTTCAGATTCACGCACGACATCCGAGCACTCCTCGAGGAAGCGAGGGAGGCCGGAGAACGGATCCCGCCGGAATTGGAGCGGGCAAAGCAGCTGACCGCGTACGGCGGCGCGGGGCGATACGAGTTCGACGGAGATCCCGACGCGGCCCGGGTATCCAAGAACGACTATGACGACGCCCTGGATGCTGCGACAGCAACGGTCCGGTGGGCTCACGAGCGAGTCGAGCGGCTACTGCGGAAGCGGGATCGCCCCACCGGCGGGGCAGAAGGCTAGAGGAACAGAGGCCCGCGCCGCCTGGCCTCGCTTGACACTCGCCGTGGCGGGGCCATAATCGCGGTGATGCAACGGGCGGTGCGGACGGGAGCGGGGCTCGGAGCCCTGCTCCTGCTGGCGGCGACTGGTGGTGTCGGCAGTGCATCGACGGCGCCCGGACCAGCCGGCAGCATCCGGGGCGAGGCCGGGCAGGCGCAGGACGAGCGGCGCCAAGCGCCGTACGACGCGCAGCAGCGGCCTCCCGGCAACCCCGCGATCATCGCCCGTGGACAGGTGCTGTACGGCATCCACTGCCGTGGCTGCCACGGCATCGATCTCCGGGGCGGAGACCTCGGGGGCCCCAACCTCCTTCGCTCGCAGCTCGTGCTGCGGGACCGGCAGGGCGAGCTGATCTGGCCCGTGCTGCGGGACGGGCAGTCGACGCCCGGCGTGTCGTCCATGCCGGCACAGTCGCTCTCCGAGACCGATGCGGCCGCCGTCGCCGAGTTCATCCACAGCATCCTCGCCACGTCGACGCGGCAGGGCGGGCCGCCGGCCGGTCCCGAGATCGAGCTGGATATCGTGGTGGGCGACGCGGCGGCCGGACGCGCGTACTTCGAGGCGACCTGCACGTCGTGCCACGCCGCCGACGGGGACCTGGCGGGGATTGCGACGCGGATTCCCGATGCGAAGATGCTCCAGAACACCTGGGTCCGGGGACGGCAGCGTGGCGCCCCGCGCCCGCCCGTGCGCGTGACCGTGACGGAGACGTCGGGCGCGCGCACGGAGGGCCACCTCGCACGCCTCGACGACTTCCTCGTGGCGCTGACGACGGACGACGGCCGGCGCCGGTCGTTCCGGCGTCAGGGCGGGACGCCGCGCGTGGAGATCGAAGACCCGATGGCGCGCCACACCGAGCTGCTCGGCGTCTACTCCGATGCCGACATCCACGACGTCACGGCGTACCTGGTCACCCTGCAATGACGCGCATGGATCTTCCAGCGCTGCGTGCGGCGGCGCTCGTGACGGCGCTGGCCGCGGCGGCCGCCGCCCCCGCCCCGCTGGCCGCACAGGCACCGGGAGGCCTGGACCCCGCGATGCTGGCCGAGCCGCTCGAGGCGACGTGGCCGACCTACTCCGGCGATTACACCGGCCGGCGCTACAGCCTCCTGCGGCAGGTGACGACCGAGACCGTGCAGAACCTGACGCTGGCCTGGACGCGCGAGGTCGACACCGGCATGCCGCCGCTCGACGGGCCCCGCGCCCCCACGTTCACCGGCGGCGAGGGGACGGGCGACTTCGTCATCGGCCGCCAGCGCCTCAAGGGCGCCGTCCTGCAGGTGGACGACGTGCTCTACGTGACCGCCCCCGACCACGTCTGGGCCCTCGACGCGCGCGACGGGAGCGAGATCTGGCACTACTTCTGGAAGACGCGCGGCAGCATCCACATCGGGAACCGCGGCGCGGCGCTCTGGCGGGACGCGCTGTTCTTCGAGACCCCGGACAACTACCTGGTCTCGCTCGACGCGCGGACGGGCGAGGAGCGGTGGCACGTCGAGATCGCCACCTTCGAGGACCAGTACTTCTCGACCATGGCGCCGATCGTCGTCGGCGACCACGTGCTGGCCGGGACCGGCAACGACCTCGACGCACCCGGCTTCCTGCAGTCGTTCGATCCGCGGACGGGCGAGCGGCAGTGGATCTTCTACACCGTCCCGATGAAGCCGGGCGACCCCGGGCTCGACACCTGGCCGAGCCTCGACGCGGCGTCGCACGGCGGGGGACAGGTGTGGGTGCCGGGGGTCTACGACCCGGAGACGAACTACTACATCTTCGGCACGGGCAACCCGACGCCCGGCTACACCGGCGTGGCCCGCCCCGGCGACAACCTGTTCACCTGCACGCTCATCGCGGTCGACGTCGATACCGGCGAGATGGCCTGGTACTTCCAGACGTCGCCGCACGACACGCACGACTGGGACTCGGCCCAGACGCCGATCCTGATCGACGGCGTCATCGACGGCGAGCCCCGCAAGCTGGTCTCGACGGCGGCGCGCAACGGGTACTTCTTCACCGTCGACCGGGTGACGGGCGAGCACGTCGCGACGAGCCGCTACGGGGCCACCGCCAACTGGGCGAGCCACGTGCGCGAGAGCGGGTCGCCGAACCCCGACCCCCGGAAGGAGGCGATCATTCCCGGCGCGCTCGTCTCGCCCGTCGAGGGCGGCGTCACCAACTGGCAGCCGCCGGCCTTCAACCCGGACACGGGGCTCTTCTACACGCAGGAGAACAACGGCTTCAACCTGCTCTACCTGACCGATCCCGACCCGCGCGGCTCGATGGGGCTCGGGGGCAAGGACCGGGTGGTGGTCGGGTCCGGAGGCAACGCCTTCTCCGCCATCGACTACCGGACCGGCGAGACGGTCTGGCGCCACCCCTGGCCGCCGGGCGGCGGGGGCGGCTCGGGCGTCCTGACCACGGCGGGCGGCCTGGTGTTCACCGGCGACGGGAGCGGAAACTTCGTGGCGTTCGACGCGGCGGGCGGCGGCCTGCTCTGGCACACGCGCATCGGGAACATCTCGAACGCGCCGCAGACCTACCTGGTGGACGGACGGCAGCATGTCCTGGTCGCGGTGGGCGAGCGGCTCTTCGCGTTCGTGATGTACGGCGGCTGAGCGGATGGCGGGCACGCCCCCGAAGGCGCCGGCGGTCGAGCTCCCCGCGGGGCTGATGGAGATCGCGCAGGTGGACGACGCCGGCCTGCTCTTCATCTCCCCCGTCATCCACGACTGGCAGGTGGTCGCGGATCGCGGCATCGACACCGTGATCGACCTCGAGGGCGGGCTCGACGTCGGCGTCCCCACCGAGCCCCACGAGATCCTCTACGTCTACTATCCGATCCTGGACGAGGCGCTGCCCGAGCCGACCCGGACCGACGCCGTCGCCTCGCTCGGCGCCCTCCTCGTCGGGCAGGGGCACCGCGTGCTGTCGCATTGCGGCATGGGCTTCAACCGCTCGGCCCTCATCGCCGGCCTCATCCTCCACAAGCTGGGCATGCCCGGGCGGCAGGTCGTGGCGCAGATCCGCGCGCGCCGGCCCGGGGCGCTGTACAACGAGCGGTTCGCCGAGTACCTGCAATCGCTCGGGTAGGCCCGCGGGGCTCGTCCCGCGGCCGGATTCCCGCGCGCGCGTAGGCGCATGCGCGTCGGCGTGCAGTAGGATCCGCGCATTCCCGTTGGAACGCGACAAACTGCCGACATGACCACGATACCCGCCGGCGGCGTGCGAGATCTCCGGTACGAACCGGAGGAACGGCCTCCGCCCGCGCTCGCTCTCGGGCTCGGCTTCCAGTTCGCCATGCTCACCGTGGCGGGCATCGTGCTGACGCCGGCCATCGTCGTGCGGGCCGCGGGCGGCAGCGAGGACTTCCTGTCGTGGGCGGCCTTCGCGGCGCTGGCGATCAGCGGCGTCACGACGACCCTGCAGGCGGTCCGCGTCGGGCGGGTGGGCGCCGGCCACGTGCTGCTGATGGGCACGTCGGCCGCCTTCATCGCGGTGTGCGTCACCGCCCTCGTCGAGGGCGGGCCTGGGCTGCTGGCGACCCTCGTCACCCTCTCCGCACTGTGCCAGTTCGCGCTCTCGACGCGCCTCTCGCTGCTGCGGCGCATCCTCACCCCGACCGTGTGCGGCACCGTCATCATGCTGATCCCGGTGACGCTGATGCCCATCATGTTCGGCATGCTCACCGACGTGCCGGAGGGCGCCCCGCCATCGGCCGCACCGCTCAGCGTGATCGTGACGCTGCTGGTGACGGTGGGGGTCACCCTCCGCGCCACGGGCGTGGTGCGCCTCTGGGCCCCCGTGATCGGCATCGCCGCCGGCTGCGCAATCGCCGGCTGGTTCGGCATCTACGACACGGGACTCGTGGCCGAGGCGGGCTGGATCGGCCTGCCGGCCGGCGCGTGGCCGGGCCTGGACCTGCACTTCGGGGTCGCCTTCTGGGCGCTGCTGCCCGCGTTCGTCTTCGTGACCCTGATCGGCGCCATCGAGACCATCGGCGACAGCGTCGCCATCCAGCGGGTCTCGCGGCGGACGCCGCGGGCCACCGACTACCGCGTCGTGCAGGGGGCGGTCACCGCGGACGGCGTCGGCAACCTGCTCTCGGGCCTGGCGGCGACCGTGCCCAACACGACCTATTCGTCGAGCGTCTCCGTGACGGACATCACCGGCGTGGCCTCCCGCACCGTCGGCGTCTACATCGGGGCCATCTTCGTCGTGCTGGCGTTCCTGCCGAAGTTCATGGCGCTGATCCTCGCCATCCCCGGCCCGGTCGTCGGCGCCTACACCGTCGTGCTGATGGCCACGCTCTTCGTTCTCGGCATGCGCGTCGTGGTCGAGGACGGCGTGGACTACCGCAAGGGGGTCGTGGCCGGAGTCGGCTTCTGGATCGGCCTGGGGTTCCAGAACGAGCTGATCTTCGCCGACTCCCTCGGCGCCTGGAGCGGGCTGCTGGGCAACGGCATGACGGCCGGCGGCCTGGCGTCCATCCTGATGACGCTCTTCCTGGAGCTGTCCCGGCCGCGGCCGCGGCGCCTGCGGACCGCGCTGAACGGCGACGCCTACCCGACCATCGATGCGTTCCTGAGCGAGTTCGCCCAAGGCCGCGGCTGGAGCAGGGCGATGCGCGACCGCCTCCGGGCGGTGGGCGAGGAGACCCTGTTGACGCTCATCCGCCGGGAGGAGGAGGGGCCCGCGGGAGAGGAGCGCAAGCTCCAGGTCACCGCGCGCAACGACGGCCGGGCGGCGGAGCTCGAGTTCGTCGCCGCGACCGAGAAGGCCAACATCGAGGATCGCATCGCACTCCTCGGCGACCGCGTGACCGGGGCGGAGATCGAGCAGGAAGTCTCGCTCCGGCTGCTCCGGCACCTGGCCTCGTCCGTGCGGCACCAGCAGTACCACGATACGGACGTGCTGACGGTGCGCGTGGAGCCGCGCGCGTCCGCGTAGGAGCTGCGCCGTAGAGCCGGCGACGCACGAACCCGTGCCCGCGCAGCCTCCCAAGGGCCCGCAAGGGCGCGCTGGCGGCGCCGCACCCCGGCCGGCTGCCCGGCCTGGGGCCTTGCCTAGCCGGAGCGGGCGCCGGCCGGAACGGGCGCCGCTTCGCGGACGAGGGGACGTTCGTCGATCGGCAGGTGGATCAGCGCCGCCGCCAGGCCGAGCGCGACCCCGGCCCACCAGATTCCGTCGTAGGAGCCGGTGGCGTCGTGGAGCCGTCCCCCGAGCCAGACGCCGAGGAAGCTGCCGAGCTGGTGGCTGAGGAAGACGACGCCGAAGAGCGTCGCGAGGTAACGCACGCCGAACACCTGGCCCACGATGCCCGTGGTCAGCGGCACGGTGGAGAGCCACAGCAGCCCCATCGCCGCCGCGAAGAGGTAGATGACCGCCGGCGTCTTGGGCGCGAGCATCAGCAGCGCGATGGCCGCCGCCCGCAGCGCGTAGATGGTGCTCAGTCCCGACTTCTTGCTCCAGCGCTGCCCCGCCGCGCCCGAAGCGAACGACCCCAGGATGTTGAACAGCCCGATCACGGCGATGGCTCCGGCCCCCACGGAGGCGGGGAGCCCCAGGTCGCGGACGTAGGCCGGAAAGTGCACGGTGATGAACGCGACGTGGAAGCCGCAGACGAAGAACCCGACCGTCAGCAGGAGGTAGCCGCCGTGTCCGACCGCCTCGCGCAGGGCGCCGGCCAGCGTCTGTCCGCCCCCCGGCTCGCCCCGCACCGCCGGCGAGCCCGGCAGGAGGAACGCCAGCGGCGCGATCGCCAGCGTCGACGCCCCCAGGGCGAGCAGCGCCGGCTGCCAGCCGTAGGAGGCGATGAACGCCTGCCCGAGCGGGGAGAAGACGACCTGCCCGAACGAGCCGGCCGCCGTGCCGAGGCCCAGGGCCAGCGACCGCCGTTCCGGGCCGACCAGCTTCGCCATCGCGGCCAGCGCGATGGTGAATGCCGTGAACGCGACGCCTATGCCCACGAGGATGCCGGCCGTCATCTGCAGAGCGGCGGCGCTCTCCGCGTACGCCATGCCCCAGAGGCCGGCCGCGTAGAGGACGGCTCCCGCCGCCAGCACGCGCGGCGGCCCGAAGCGGTCGCTCAGCGCCCCCGCAAAGGGCAGCGCAATGCCCCACAGCAGGTTCTGGACGGCCAGGGCGAGCGCGAACGTCTCGCGGCCCCAGCCGCGGGCGCCCGTCATCGGCTCCAGGAAGAGCCCCAGGATCGAGCGCGCGCCGAACCCCACCATCGAGAGGAGGCAGGCCGCCACGAGGACCAGGGCCGGGGTCTGCCAGGCGGGCGCGCGAGCGCGGTCCGGGGCGGGCGCGAGGGCAGCGGTCATGAGCAGAGCGTCGTCGGTGGCCGGCTCCGGAGCCGACGGCCCGTGCGGGGCGGGTCGGGTCGGGCGCAGGCCCCCAGCATAGCGCGGCGCCGCAAGCCCGGACCGCGCGCTCCGGCCGTCGCGGGATAGAATCCCCCGCGAACCGGGCCGCACCGAGAACATGGCAACCCAGTCCTCCACGGCACGAACGCTCGACATTCGCTATGAGGCCAACGAGAAACCGCCGCACAGCGTGGCGTTCGGACTCGGCTTGCAGTACGCGCTGCTCGCCGTGTCCGGCATCGTCATCACCCCCGCTATCGTGGTCCGCGCCGGCGGCGGGGGCGATGCCTTCCTCGCGTGGGCCACGTTCGCAGCGCTCTTCATCAGCGGTGTGACGACGGTCCTGCAGGCCGTCCGCGTGTGGCGCGTCGGGGCGGGCTACATCCTGCTGATGGGTACGTCGGGCGCGTTCATCGCGGTCTGCGTCACCGCGCTCGCGCGGGGCGGGCCGGGCCTGCTGGCGACGCTGGTCGCCGCCTCGGCCCTGTTCCAGTTCCTGTTGTCGGCACGGCTCTCGCTGCTGCGCCGCGTCTTCACGCCGGTCGTCTCGGGCACCGTGATCATGCTGATCCCGGTCACGGTGGTGCCGATCATGTTCGACATGCTGACCGACGTCCCGGCGGGGGCGGCGCGGGCCGCCGCGCCGGTGAGCACGGCCGCGACCCTCGCCGTGATCATCGTGGTCACGGTGCTGGCGAGAGGCGTCTGGAGGCTCTGGGCCCTCGCGTTCGGCACCGTGGCCGGCTGCCTCGTCTCCGCCGGGTTCGGCCTCTACGATACGCAGAGCGTCCTGGACGCGGCCTGGATCGGCCTGCCGGCAGGGGGCTGGCCGGGCTTCGACCTCAGCTTCGGCACCGCCTTCTGGTCCCTGCTGCCGGCGTTCATCTTCGTCACCCTGATCGGCGCCATCGAGACGCTCGGCGACAGCGTCGCCATCCAGCGCGTCTCCTGGCGCCAGCCGCGGGCGACCGACTTCCGCGCCGTCCAGGGAGCGGTCGCCGCCGACGGGCTCGGCAACCTGCTCTCGGGGCTCGCGGCCACGGTCCCGAATACGACCTACTCGTCGAGCGTATCGATAACCGAGATCACCGGCGTCGCCGCGCGCACGGTCGGCATCTACATCGGGCTCGTGTTCATGGCCCTGGCCTTCGTGCCGAAGTTCATGGCCCTCATCCTCGCCATCCCCGGCCCCGTCGTCGCGGCCTACCTGATCGTGCTGCTCGCCATCCTCTTCGTGCTCGGCATGCGGGTGGTCATCCAGGAGGGCGTCGACTACCGGAAGGGGGTTGCGGTCGGGGTTGCGTTCTGGCTGGGCGTGGGCTTCCAGAACCAGTTGATCTATGCCGACTACTTCAACGAGTTCTGGGCCGGCCTGCTCGAGAACGGCATGACCACGGGCGGCCTCACCGTGATCGTGATCATGCTGTTCATGGAGCTGACGCAGCCGCGGCGGCTCCGCACCCGCACCGAGCTCGACGCCGGGGCCTACCCGAAGATCGACGAGTTCCTCGGCAGGTTCGCGGCGGACCGCGGCCTGGGCAAGGTGATGACCCAGCGGCTCCGCGCGGTCGGCGAGGAGACGCTGCTCACGCTGATCCGCCAGGAGGAGGAGGGCCGCGCCCGCGAGGGTCGCCGCCTGCTGGTCGTGGCCCACCGTGTCGGCGCGGCGGTCGAGCTGGAGTTCGTCGCGGCCACGGACGAGACCAACATCGAGGACCGGATCGCGCTGCTCGGCGAGCGGGTCTCGGGCGTGCCGGTCGAGGAGGAAGTCTCCCTGCGGCTGCTCCAGCACTACGCCTCGTCCGTGCGCCACCAGCAGTATCACGACACGGACGTGGTCACGGTCCGGGTGGAGCACGCCGGCACGTCGTGACCGCCGCCCGGCTCGATCCCGAGCGAACCTACGCCGAGCGCCGGGCCGCCCGCGAGGCGGAGCACGCCGCCACGGACGAGCGGCATCGCAGGGTCGGACTCTGGCGTCTCGCCTGCCTGGGTGCCGCCGGGGCGCTGGCGGTGGGGGCGATCGGCGGTGCCGGCTACTCGGCGTGGTGGGTCGCCGCACCGTTGCCGGTGGTGTTCTGGTTCGGCGTGCGGCTCGACCGCCTCGAGGACGAGCGATCGAGGCTGGCGCGCGCGATCGCCTTCTACGAGCGCGGGCAGGCCCGGCTCCGGGACGCCTGGATGGGGGCGGGCGACGGCGGCAGCGACCTCGGGGACCCGGCGCACCTCTACGCGGCCGACCTCGACCTGTTCGGTCCCGGATCCCTGTTCGAGCGGCTCTCCCTCGCGCGGACGGATCGCGGCCGGGCGACGCTTGCCGCCTGGCTGCTGCGGCCGGCGCCGCCGGAGGTCGTGGCCCGGCGGCAGGAGGCGGTCGGCGAGCTCGCCCGCAATCCGGACCTCCGGGAGGACCTCGCCGTCGTCGGGGACGAGACGCGGGCCGCGGTCGATGCCGATACGCCGCGGGGCTGGGCGGCGGCGCCGCCCGTCTTCCCGGCCGCCACGGCGCGGTGGCCGGTCTGGCTGGGCTCCTGCGGCGGGGCGCTCGCCCTGGCGGCGGGCGTCGCCTACGCGCTCGCGGCCGGCCGGTCGCTCGCGCTGAGCCCGGCCGCGCAGTCGCTGATCGGGTGGTACTTCGTCGGGGCGGTCGTTGCCGTCGCCGTCGTCACCCGCCGGACGAGCGGCGTCGTCCGGCGGGTGTTCGCCGGGGTGAGCGCGGCCGCCCGCGACGTCGCGCTCCTCGGCAGGCTGCTGGCGCGTCTCGAGTCCGAGCGCTTCCGGGCTCCCCACCTCGTGGCCCTGCGCGCGGCCCTCGACACCGGCGGCGAGGCGCCCTCGCGCCAGGTGCGGCGCCTGACGCGCCTGATGGACCACGTCGACTCCCGCCACAACGCGTTCGCCCGCCTGTTCGGCTTCTTCCTGCTGTGGGACGTCCACCTGGCGCACGCGGTCGAGCGGTGGCGGCTGGCCAGCGGACCGTCGCTGGCCGCCTGGCTCGACGCGGCGGGAGAGATGGAGGCGCTGTCGTCGCTCGCGGCCTACCGTTTCGAATGTCCGGGGCACGCGTGGCCCGAGCTGCGGGAAGGCCCGGCGCACTTCGCGGCCGAGGCCCTTGCGCACCCGCTGCTGCCGGCGGGGGCGGTGGCGAACGACGTACGGCTGGGCGACGCGCCGCGGGTGCTGCTGCTGAGCGGCTCGAACATGTCGGGCAAGAGCACGCTGCTCCGGGCCATCGGCGTCACGGCGGTGCTGGCCCAGGCGGGAGCGCCCGTCCGCGCCCGCCGGCTGCGGATGTCTCCGCTCGCGGTCGGCGCGTCGGTCCGCATCGTCGACTCGCTCCAGGGGGGCAGCTCCCGCTTTCACACGGAGATCACCCGGCTGCACGCGATCCTGGAGCGGGCTGCCCGCGCCCGGGCCGAGGACGGCAGCCCGCCGGTCCTCTTCCTGATCGACGAGTGCCTGCACGGCACCAACTCGCACGATCGCCTGGTCGGGGCCCGCGCGGTCGTGACCGGACTGGCCGACCGCGGAGCCATCGGCGTCGTCACGACGCACGACCTCGCCCTGACGCGCATCGCCGAGGCGCTCGGCCCGCGAGCGGACAACGTCCATTTCCGAGACCACCTGGTCGCGGGCCGCCTGCGCTTCGACTACACCCTGCGGACGGGCGTCGTTGCCGAGGGCAACGCGCTGGCGCTGATGCGGGAGGTGGGTTTCGACCTGTGAACGGCGCGGTCGGCGTCCGCCGATCGGGGGTCAGTAGCGGCTCAGCCGCGTCTCTCCCATCGTGTTCGAGACGCGCAGCCGGAGGGCCGGCAGGTCGGGATCGGCCTCCCGGCCCTCTCCGGCGGGGCCGTCCACGCCCGAATCGGGGGAATCCGGCGCGAAACCGACGAGGCGCAACCCGGACGGCGCTTCGAGCCGCAGCTCGCCCATCAGGTTGTTGACGGTGACGTCGGCCATCGTACCCGCCGGCCACGCGCCGCCGAGGTCGACCGTCACGCTGCCCATGTGACCGGATGCCTGAAGCTCCGACGCCCGGGTGTTGCCGAGGCGCTCGAAGCGAATCTCCCCCATCCCGCCGTCCAGAAGCACGCGGCGGGGCGCCACGGCGAGCGGCTCGCTGAGGTCGAGCCGATGCTCCCCCATCGCGAGGTCGACCGCCAGGTCCGTAAGGGACAGTCCGCCGAGATCGACCCGCGACTCTCCCGCGCGGATGGTCAGGTTGACGGAGAACGGAGTGTCTCTCGGGATCGTGACCGTCAGGTCGTTCGGCGTCGAGGGAGCCCGCTCCATCGCGTGGGCCACGAGCTGCACGAGGAGCGAACGCGCGCGCGCGAGGCGAACCGTGACGACGCGCCCCGTCTCACCGGCGGCCGGCGCGTGATCGTGGACCAGGTCGTAGTACTTGCTGGCGTAGGTTCCGTCCACTCGGACGTCACTGCCCGGAGGACCCGGCCGCACTTCGAAGACGCCGTCCTCGAGATCGATGTCGAGGTGCGTGGACGCGCCCGCATCATCGCCGGCGACGCCGTCCCGGCCCGGAAGCGCGATGGAGCGAGCGACAGGCTCGGGCGACGGTTCGCCGAGGCGCTCGACGGTGGAGGAAGCCCAGACCAGGGCCACCGCGGCGACGGTGGCGAGCGCACTGGGTACGGCAAGGGCAGCGGCGACGATGAACCAGAGGATGCGGTTTCGGCCGCGGGCAGACTTCGGCGTCATCGGCTCGTCCCTCCGTCACCCGGCTTGGACGCACACCGCACGGAGCGGGTTCCATTACCGTCCGTGAAACGGCCCCCGAGGCAGACCGGGACTAGTGAACCCGTATGCTACTGGCTAACCGGATTGACACTACGTCTTACGGACGCTAGGCTCCCCCGTATGAACGACATATCGCAGAGGATCAGTGAGATCGTTGCGGAAACGATGGCGAGCAAGCAAGCCGAGATAAGCGACTTGCTCGACAAGCTGCGGGGAGACATCGATGCCCTGCAGCAGGCAGTGAGCGGCTTCGCCGCCGGGAGTGAGCGACCGACCAGGCGGCGCAGTCCGCGCGCCACGCCGCCGGCCCCGAAGCCCCGCCGCCGGCGTCAGAGCGCCGATCCTGCCCCCGCGGTGGCGGCACAGGCAGCGTCGAGCCGGACTCCGGCCAAGCGCAAGCGCCGCGAGAAGACGCCGGAGGAACGCGAGGCGATCTCGAAGCGCATGACCGCCTACTGGCAGAGGAAGCGCGAAGAGAAGGCCGCGAAGGGCTGACGAGACTCGATGCACGAGACGGACCGGGCACGAATCGGCGAGTGCCCGGTTCTCTTGCCGACGCGAAGCGCATCATCGAACGTCCGTGCCCCGAGTCGACGCCGAAGCCCTCGCCGACGATGCACTGCGTGTCTACATCGCCGCGCGGCTGGCAGAAGCACAGCGCGTCGAGGCGGTGCTCACCGAGCACGGTGCAGACTATGTGGTGAACGTAGAGCTGTTCCGGGCCGGCCTGCTGTCACGCCCCCACCATGGCGCCGTCTTCTACGTTGCCGCGTCCTGCGCCGATCGCTGCCGCGAGTTGCTCGTCGCCGCGGGTCTGAAGCGCGGAATCGTCACCGGCTCCGACTGATTCGACCGCCGGCGATGTTTCACGCTTGCCCTGACCGAACCCCGAACCCGACGGCCGCTGCCCGCCCGGCGCTAGCGCCGCTCGTAGGGCGCGCCCGTACCCGATGAGCCGACGAAGAAGGTCGACCCGTCGGGGAAGGTGATGTCCCGCGCGTTGGCGGTGTTGGATCCGTTCTTCGCTCCGAAGCCCTCTACGACCAGTTCGGTGCCTACCGGGACCGAGTTCTTGTTGAGGCCCCGCCGCATCAGCGAGTTGGGTGCGCCGCACTCGATGGCCCAGGTCGCCACCTGACCGTCCTCTCCCACCACGTCGATGTGGATCCAGGAGTGCGGATTGATCCACTCCGTCCTGGAGACGACCCCCTCGAGCCGAAGCGGCCGGTTGGCGTCGAACTCGGCGGAGAACGCGTGATGGGCACCGGCCGGCGACACACCCGCGAGCACGCCGAGCGCGGCAAGCACCGGTGCGACAGTCCACAACGCGGAGCGCGTCGTCATTCGTTTCATCGCTAACCTCGACTCATCTCCCAGGCCTAGCCCGCCGTTCGTCGCCTGCGGCTCCGCTCGGCGCCCAACCCAATCCTTCAGGAGTCCGCGCCGTTCTACGGCGCAGACTCCTAGCGCACGCCGACGCGCGCGGTGCTCACGTCCGCCCCGGTCATGAGCTCGAGGTTGCGGCCGTTGCCCTCGTGGCAGGCGTACTCGAACAGCATGTGTCCTTCGGGGGCGCGCCGGAGCGCATCGATCTCTATCGTCCACGGCTGCGTGAACACGTTCGGATCGGCGATCGTCGCCCGGTAGCGAATCGTGTCCGCGTCCGTCATCGTGAAGCGCTCCGTGACGTGCAGGTCGCCGCTGTGGAACACGCCGTGTCCGGTCGTCAGCGCGCTGGCCGGAGCGCCCTCCGGCGGTGCACCGTGACCGACCGGCCAGGTGTTGGTCGTGAAGTGCGTCGTCTCGACGACGAGCGTGTCGCCTTCCCACCCGCCGCGGGAGTCGCCCATCCCGAGCCGGATCCCGGGCGGGAGCGGCGGCCGGTCATCGTCGAGGGAGATGTAGCGCGACAGGTGGTTCCATTCGTAGAGCATCACGACGTAGCCGGGGACCTGCAGCACCTGGTAGGTGTTGTAGCCGACCGGGAGGTGCGCCCGCGGCAGCGCCGACGGGAGGCACTTGACGCGCGGATCGAGGAGGGCCAGCTCGTCCTGCCGCGCCATGATCTCTCCGCGCCGCTCCGCCGCCCAGGGCTGGAGCGGCACCTTGCCGTCCGGGGGGTCGACGATCATCGGCGACGACAGGAAGCCGGGGCCGGTGTCGTCCGGGTCGGGCTCGAAGAAGCGCGAGAACGCCGCCCCCTGCCCCCGGTTGGAACCCTCGGGCGGAACCCACGGGTCGCCCGCCGGGGCCTCCAGCGGCTGGTAGGGGCCCGGCAGGTAGTAACCCCGAAAATCCGGATCGCCCCACGGGGTGCGCGGAGGCTCGAAGTCGGCGCTTCCGAGCTCCTGCGCCTGGGCCGCGGTGGGCGCGGCAGCGGCGAGGAGGAGGGCGCCGAGCAGGGCATTGAGGAGAAAGGGGGCGAGGGCCGGTGGACCGGCGCCACGACGGGTCATCGTGCAACTCCTTCCGGGGCGGGCATCGATTGCAGAATGAAGTCGACGCAGTCGTAATCCAGGAGCCGGAGCCCCTCCTCCATCCGGCGGTAGATCGGCATGCGCATCGTCCAGGGCCGGGTGAAGACGTTCGGGTCCTCGATGGTCACCTCGTAGTCGAGGTGGTACGGAGTGAGCGGCGTGTAGCGCTCCACGACGTGCAGCGCGTCGCTGTGGAAGTTGCCCGCGGCGTCGAACCACGTCCGGCCGTTGAAATGGGTGGTGTCGACGACCAGCGTGTCGCCCTCCCAATGGCCGCGCGAATCACCCATCCAGAAGTCGTTGGGCAGCGGATGCGGGCTGCCGTCCGTGTAGATGATGCGCGTCGCGTGCGCGAACTCGTAGGTGATGACGACGTGGTCGGGCGTCTGCAGGATGCGGAACGGGAACGGCATGTAGGTGATGCGCGGGACCCCGGGCAGGAAGCACTGTCGCACCGGATCCGCTTCGAAGCGGTTGGCGTAGTTGGCTTCCTGCTGCTCCGCCGCCCACGGCTGGTAGGGAATGCCGCCGTTCTCGACCACGCCGAGCCCCGCGGGCACGCCGTCCTGCGCGTTGTGCGGCCGGATGTCCCAGGCCGCGGCATTGACCACCTGCCAGATACCGTTCAGGTCGGGTTGCCCCTCGGGTGTTCGCGGCCCGTCGTACCCGGAGCCCGCCGCCTGCGGTGCCGGCGCCGGGCCCAGCGATGCCAGGTAACCCACGGCCTGCCGGACCTGGTCGTCGTTCAGCTCCCGCGTCGAGATCGGCGGCATCTGGCCGTAGCCCTCGCGAACCACGGCGAGGACGTAGTCGGCGTCGAACCCGAGGGGGACGAGCGGAGGAGCGATGTCGCCCCGGCCGGCCGCGCCGTGGCAGAGCTGGCAGACCTCTTGGTAGGCGGCCGCGCCCGGGTGGTCCTGGGCCGCCGCGGCCGACGCCGTCGCCAGCCATGCGGCGGTTACAAGAAGCAGGCACTGGCGGTGGGTCACGGTTGCTCCTCGAAACAGGGCGCTGAAGGCCTCAGAATACCCCAATCCTTCGGGCAGGCCGGCGCCGGCCGGGGACGGGCTGCGGTCCGGCGCAGCGGCACGGCGCAAGCCTGGGCGCCGGGTCGCCGAAGGGCGCGGGTCACACGCCGAGCTCGGCGGTCGGCAGGTAGCGCGGGGGGCGCCGACGGCGCGTCGCCTGCTCGAACGCGTAGGCGATGCGGATCAGGGTCGGCTCGCTCCACGCCCGCCCGAAGAACGAGATGCCGACCGGCAGGCCGAATACATGGCCCGCCGGCACGGTGATGTTCGGGTAGCCGGCGACGGCCGCGTAGGCGGAGCTCGAGCCCCCGAAGTGGTCGCCGTTGACCAGGTCGGTCACCCAGGCCGGACCGCCGGTCGGAGCGACGATGGCGTCCAGCCCGTGCTCGTCCATCACGCGGTCGATGCCGTCCTCCCGGGACAGCCGCCGGGCCGCACGTCGCGCGGCGAGGTAGGCCGGCTCCGAGAGCGGCCCCCGCGCCTCCGCCGCCTCCAGCCGCTCCTGCCGGAAGTAGGGCATCTCCTCGTCCGCGTGCCGGCGGTTGAACTCGATGACCTCCGCCAGCGAGCGGACCGGCGCGTCCTGGCCGAGCCCGTCGAGATAGGCGTTCAGGTCGGCCTTGAACTCGTGGAGCAGCACCTCGACCTCGGCCCGGGCCAGGGCGGCACGCGTGTGCGAGAGCGCGACCGGATCGACGATCTCGGCCCCGCGCGCCCGCATCGCGTCGACGGCGCCCGCCAGCAGGCCGTCGACGTGCTCGTGGAACCCCGCGAATCCGCGCGCGACGCCGATGCGCGCCCCCGCCAGCCCGTCGGCGTCGAGGTACGGCGTGTAGTCGCGCAGGCCGCGCGTCTCGCTGTCGGCGGTGGCGGGGTCGCGCGGGTCGGGCCCTGCCAGCACCCCCAGCACGATCGCGGCGTCGCGCACGCTGCGCGTCATCGGTCCCGCCGTGTCCTGGCTGTGCGCAATCGGAATGATGCCGGCTCGGCTGACGAGGCCGACGGTCGGCTTGATGCCGACGATGCCGTTGGCCGAGCCCGGACAGACGATCGACCCGTCGGTCTCCGTGCCGATCGCCGCCGGCACGAGGCTGGCCGCCACTGCGACCGCGGACCCGGAGCTCGATCCGCAGGGGTTCCGGTCGAGGGCGTAGGGGTTGCGGCACTGCCCGCCGCGCGCGCTCCAGCCGCTCGACGAGCGCGTCGAGCGGAAGTTGGCCCACTCGCTCAGGTTCGCCTTGCCGATGAGCACGGCACCCGCCGCGCGCAGCCGTTCGGCGACGTGCGCGTCCGCGGAGGGGATCGAGCCCCGGAGCGCGAGCGAGCCCGCGGTCGTGGTCATCCGATCCGCGGTGTCGATGTTGTCCTTGAGCAGGATCGGCATCCCGTGGAGCGGCCCGGCGCGTTCGCCCTCGGCGCGAGCGGCGTCGAGCGCGTCGGCCGCGGCGCGCTCCTCCGGGTTCACCTCGATCACGGCGCGCAGGGTCGGACCCTCCCGGTCGAGGGCGTCGATGCGGGCGAGACAGGCATCGGTGACCGCTCGGGCGCTGAGACGGCCGTCTCCCAGCGCCTCCCGCAGGGCGTCGAGCGAGACTTCCTCGATGGCGGCCGGCGCCGACGGGCGCACGCGCGGCTGCCGACCCGCCTCCGGCCCGACGGCGGCCAGCGCGCCGTAGCGCAGGAAGTCGCGGCGACCGATCTCCTGGGCCATCGTCCTCAATGCCGCCTGACCCGTCGCGGGCTCCTCGTTCGGCCCCGGTCCCACCTGCCCCGGACCACGCGTCGCACACTCCCCCCGCTGCGTTCTGCGGCGCAACCGTGGGGCAGCGCCGGCATCCTGCCGATCGCGCAGCTCCTCAGGGCACGGTGATGCTCAGCGGGACGTAGGTGTCGCCCCAGTGGAGCCGGAGCTCGGCGTCCTTCTTCTCGACGGCCGCGAAGTAGAGGGCCAGCGTCTCCATGTGCTCGCCGAGGCGCGGCGACACCATGAGGCGCAGGGCGTCGTGCTCCTCGCCGGGATAGGGCGTGTGATAGACGTCGGCCTCGCGGCTGAAGATCATCGTCCAGCGGTTCGGGTCCGGAATCGCCCACAGGCTGTACTTCCCGGCCGGGAGCGCGTTGCCGTTGATGGTCACGTCGCGGCTGACGGCGATGGCCGTCGCGTCGTTGGCCCCCGGGTTCCAGATCTCGCCGAACGCCACGATGCCGCCGAACAGCTCGCGCCCGCGCGCGACCGGACGGTCGTAGGTCACCGTGATCGACGTGTTGGCGACCTCCTGCCACACCGAGCCGCTCTGCGACGCCTTCACGTCGTCGAGCGCCATGATCTCGCCGTCGTCGGCGGCCGCCGCCGCGGTCTCGGCCGCCCCCGCGGCCGGCGCCTCGGCGCCTCCCCCGTCGCCGGCGCCCCCGCACCCTCCAACCGTGATGAAGGCCACCAGCGTGGCCAGCAGAACGCGCTCCCGAGTCATCAGGACCTCCTTGACGGGCGCAGCCTCCGGCTCGCCGCCGCGTCCCGCGGCCGTCGCAGCGCAGGACGCGCGCCCTCGCGCACGGTACCGCGCGGGGCGGCCGGTTTTCAAGCCGGCGGGGTGGGGGGCACCCCCGGATGCCGCAGGGCGGCCGCGCCCGCCGCGCCGGCCAGACTCAACGCCATCAGGCCGAGGAACGGCGCGGTGTAGGCGCCGGTCGCGTCGAACAGCTCCCCGCTCAGCCACGGCCCGAGGCTGGCGAGGGCGCCGGTCACCGTGAGCCGCAGGCCCGCCGTGACCGCGAACGGCCGCCGCCCGAAGAAGTGCGAGAGGACCACCGGCACGCTCGTGTAGGCGACCCCGAAGCCGAGCCCGACGAGCGTCACCGCGACCCACACGACGCCGGTCGAAGCGGGAGCCAGGATCAGCCCCGCCCCGAGCCCCTCGAGGGCCAGCGCCGCCGCCAGCACGTGTTGCGGGGGCAGCCAGTCACCGGCGGCGCCGAGCAGCCGGCCCGCGCTGCTGCACAGGATCATCGCGGAGACGGCCAGACCGCCGGCCGGCCAGCCGTAGCCGGCGTCGTCGAGGTGCAGCAGCAGGTGCGCCACCAGGGCGCTCCAGGTGACCGAGTAGGCGACGCTGCACCCGAGCAGCAGGGTGAACTGCGGCGTCCGGACGGCCTGCGCCACGCGCCACTCCCGCGCGTCCGCGGCGAGCGGTGCGGTATCCCGGGGAGGTCCCTGCGGCGGCGCGCCGTCGCGGTTCTGTCCCACCTGCTCCGGGGTGTCCCGCACGAAGAGGACGGCCACCAGGGCCGCCACCGCCGCCACCACCGCCCCCGCGCGCCACGCCTCCCGCCAGTCGCCGATCGCGACCGCGGCGGGCGGCACGGCCGCGCCGACCACCGCCCCCGCCGTGAGGGTGACGCCGATCGCCAGCGCCCGCCGCCGGAGGAACCAGTTCTGGGCCAGCGTCTGGCACGGGACGAGGGTCGAGCACCCGACGCCGAGCCCGGCGAGCAGCGAGAAACCGACGTAGCAGTCGAGGACGGACTGCGCCCCGGCGAGGTAGAGCATCCCGAGCGCCGTCACCACCGAGCCCGCGGCCATGACCGGGCGCAGCCCGAGGCGGGCGACCGCGATGCCGACCAGGAGGCCGACGCACTGGTGCAGGACGTTGAAGAGCCCGAACACCCCGCCGACGTCACCGCGGTCGAGCCCGAGGTCGCGGGCGATGGCCGGGGCGAAGGTGCCCCAGCCGTAGTACGCCGGCGAGATGCCGAAGCCGTAGCAGACGGCGCCGGCGGCGAGCACGATCCAGCCGTAGAAGAAGGGGCGGCGCATGCGCTCACGCAGGGCGCGGCACGGGGACGGCGCCCCCGACGAGATCCTCTGCGCAGGGTGGTCCCTTCATCGCGAAGCCGGGCCCGCTCGCGAGGGCTCGGCTACCAGCGCGCCCCGGGGCCGCCATCCCGACGAGGCCCGCTCCGCGGGGTCGTCTCGTCATCGCGAAGCCCGGCCGGCTCGGGTTACGGATGCGGCGAGTGCGGCGAGCGCGGCCCCGGGTCCGTCGACTCGGCGCCCGGCTCCCCGAGGCGCACGGCCCACAAGCCGGAGTTCATGTCCGCGAAGAAGACCGTCCCCTTGTGCGGCTGGGCCCCGAAGACCTGCGCGGCGTTGGGGACGAAGCCCTCGGGGTCGAGCGGCAGGAAGCGCGCGATCTCGCGGCCCTGCCGGTAGAGGTTGCCGAGCAGCTCGCCCGAGACGTCCACCACCCGCAGGCCGCCGTTGTAGAACGCGACGTACATCACGTCGTCCTCGACCCAGATGTTGTGGCTGCCCGCCTCCGGGACCTCGTAGCGGGCGACGAGACGCGGCGGCGACTCGAAGTTCTCGTCCCACTCCAGGATGTGGACCCAGCCGCGCCAGCGATGGGGCTCGTTCTCGTAGCCGGGCGTCCCGGTGCCGATGGCCGACTCCGGGCTGTAGTTGGGGCCGCTCCGTGCCGCCTCGTCCCCCGCGAAGATGTAGAACTTGCCGGTCGACGTGCTCCGGTAGGGGTAGACGGAGTGGTTCCAGCCGGTCGGGAACGGGAACTGCCCGATGAGCCTCGGCTCCTGCGGGCTCCCGCCCTTGCCGGCTCCGCCGACGTCGACCACCGCCACCCCGTCCGTCCAGTTCGCGGAGTAGGCGACGCCGTCCCGGACCACGACGTCGTGGATCGAGCGCGCCGGGTTGTCGAGCGCGAAGCTCCCGATCCGCCGCGGGGCCGCCGGATCCTCGATGCTGATGATGTCGTAGCGACGGGCGGCGGACAGCGCGTACACGTGCCCGTCGTGAATGAAGGTGTTGTGGACGCCGCCCGTGAGCCGGTCGTCGTACTCGGCGAGCTTCCGCACGCCGACCTCGGGATCGGACACGTCGAGGATGACCAGCCCGTTCCGGCGGTTGGACGCCCCCTCGCGGGAGATCACCGCCGTCGTTCCGTCCTCGGACACCTTCACGTCGTTCACGGAGCGGGCGTCCACGCGCACGACGTCGACGACGTGGAGGTTCGCGGGGTCGGTGACGTCCCAGACGTAGGCGTGGCCGCCGGCGCTGTGGGTCCCGGTCAGGGCGTAGTCGCGGCCGTTGGGCGCCTCCCACACCCACAGATCGGTCGTGGCACGGTCGCTGACCCGACCGTGCCCGACCAGCTCGATGGGCCGCCGCGCGCCGCGCTCCACGACCCGGATCAGGGCGGAAGCCGTTACCGCGCCGGTGCGGGCCACGACCGTGTAGGCGCCCGGCAGGTCGGCGACGAAGCGCCCGTCCTGCGTGATCAGGCCCGACGACGGGCCGCCGCTGGCCATCGCGTCGGTGATCGCCGACACGCTGAAGGCGACCGGGATGTCGTCGAGCGAGCGCCCTTCGGCGTCGCTCACCGCGGCGCTCAGGCGCGTGACGTCGCCGGTCCGGACGGTGCCACGGTCGGGCGTCAGCGTGATGCGTGCGGCCGGGTTCGGCTCCACGTCGAGCGTCATCTCGGCCGTTGCCCCGCCGGCCGCCGCCGTGATTGCGACCCGGCCCGGCGCGCCGAGCGCCAGCACGCCCCGGCGGGTGGTCCGCTGGTTGGCCGGCGGCTGCCCGATGGGCATCGCTATCGCCGCGTCCGACGTTTGCCACTCGACCTCGACGTCGTCCGCGAACGCTCCGTTGTCGTCGAGCGGCGTGGCCTCGAGCGTCACCTCGGTGCCCGCATAGAAGGGCCCCGGGGCGTTCAGCGCGATCGACGCCGGCGGCCGCGGCAGGATGGTGAGCGGCACGCGCTGCTGCAGGAAGCCCCCCGCGTCCGAATCCCCTGCCGCCGAATCGCCCGTCCTGCCCACCACCCGCACCAGCACGGCGTACTCGCCCGGGCGGACCGTCGAGACGCGGCCGTCGGGCGACACGGTGAAGATGTTGAAGCCCCAGGTGCGTTCCTCCAGGTTCCAGTACTGCCCGTAGAGGGGCAGATAGAGGACCTCGGACTCCACCTCGTTCCCGTCGCCGTCGAGCACGGTGGCGCTGATGCGGGCGGTCTCGCCGGCCGTCAGCGTCAGCTCCTCGGGCGAGACGGTGAGGGTGTCGGGCGCCGGCGATTCCCGCTCGGCCTCGGCCTGCGCGAACGCTACCGCGGGAACGAGCAGGACGGCGGCCAGGATCGCCGCACGTCGGAATGTTGTGTACAGGGACATCTGACCTTACCTCGCAGTCTGCGTCGTGCCGCGCGAGCCGCCTGCGCTCGTCCTTATGCACGCAACCGGCGCGGCTGCCGGCAGGGCTCCACGGCTCCTGCATCGTAATCCCTCTCCGCCGGCACGCCAACGTGCCACGACCCAGCGCGTCCTTGCCGTCGGCGTAGGGCTTGAGGCGATGCAAACGGCCGGCGCCCGCTTCACGAACGCGCCATTGTCACATGTTGCGGATTGGCCGCGCGCGGGATCAGCTCGCACGGTCCGCCGTCGCCGCCGGGGAGGCGCGCCGCCGCGGATCAACCGCAGGCGCTACGATGGCACGGCCGGTTCGGACACGGGCCGGCCGTAGGCGCACGGATGCGAGCCAGCGAGAAGCAGGCGCGGACGGCCGCCGACTACGCGGGGTGGGCGGAGAGAGAGCAGCTCGAGCGCGAGCGGGAGCTCAACTGGGACCGCCCGCCGTACGACGAGCTGCGGCCGGCCGCGTGCTTCAGCGAGCGGCGCCCCACGCCGCGGGAACGGGCCGCGATTCGGCCGCGGGCGCGCTCGGACGAGATTCGGCGGCGGAGCGGGACGATCGGTCGGGAGAGGTCGCCCTCCCGGCCGCCCGTCCGGGCGAGGTAGCTGCGAAGGCTGCGGTCGGTTGCATCAGAGACGACGAGGCTCCAGCGGGTGCTCATGGTTACCGCCCCCCCTTGCGCGGCAGCCGCTCGTCGAGCATGGCGGTGTTGTAGGCGAACACGGCCGCGACGACGGCCATCTGCATGACGTCGGCCGCGGGCACGCGGTCGTAGAAGTCCATGTTGGAGTGGTGGGTCCGGGAGCGGTACTCCAGGCGGTCCTGCATGAACTGGAAGGCCGGCAGGCCCAGTTCGTCGAAGGGGACGTGATCGGTGGCCCGCGTCGAGCGGCGGCCGATCGTCGTCACGCCGAGATCCGCCAGCTCCGGCAGCCACGCCTCGAAGATCGGAGCGATGCGGCGGTTCCCCTGCAGCCAGATGCCGCGGATGCGGCCGGCACCGTTGTCGAGGTTGTAGTAGGCCGAGAGCTCCCGGTGGCCCGGCAGCCGGCGGCGCCCGTCGGGGTCGCCGTAGTGGGCCCGCGCGTAGGCGCGCGAGCCGAGGAGCCCCTGCTCTTCCCCGCCCCACAGCGCGATGCGGATCGTCCGCCGGGGCGCCGCCCCGACCGCCCGCAGGATGCGCAGCGCCTCCATCATCGCGGCCACCCCGGCCGCGTTGTCGGTGGCCCCGGTCGCGCCGGGCGTCGCGTCGAAGTGGGCGCCGAGCAGCACCACCTCGTGCGCGCGGTCGGTGCCCGGAATCTCGCCCAGCAGGTTGAAGCCGTTCGGCCGCCCGTCCTCCTCGTGGAAGCGTGTCGCGATGTGCAGCTCCACGCGGACGGGGAGGCCTCGTTCCAGGAGACGCACCATGCGGTTGTAGTGCTCGACCGCGATGGTGGCCGACGGGACGACGCGCGGCGCGCGCGGGTCGCGTGAGCCTCCCACGCCCGGAAACACCGTGCCGCCGTCGGTGCGCTGCGTAGGCCAGTCGAGGTCGCTGCCGATGGGCGCCCCGGAGACGACCACGGCGGCGCTTCCCCGCTCGAGGACGGCGACCACGCCTTCCTCCACGAAGAAGGCCTCTGTCTGCGCCCGGAGCGACGGGCGGGCGGCGCGACGCCGCGCCGGGAGGGTCAGCGGACTCCGCACCGGTCGGGCAGCGGTCGCCAGCAGCTCCTCGTCCATGCGCAGAACGATGTCGCCCTCGAGGAGCGGCACCGCCCGGGCCGGCTGCGGCAGCACGATCTTGCCGCGGAGCGTGCCGCGGTAGCGATCGAAGTCGGCGCGCCGGCGGATGTCGACCCGCACCACGTCCGCCTGGACGGTGCCGGGCGTGCCGGGGCTCCACGCGCGCGGGTGGCCGATGATCGGCATGACCCGCGGCTCGACCATGTGGGCGTGGAAGCGGACCAGCGACCAGCCCCGGCCGAAGGCGAAGCGCTCCTCGCGGACGTTCGCCACGCCCCAGGCGCGCAGCCGCTCCGCCGCCCACTCCCGGGCCTCCTCGATGGCCGGCGTCCCGGTCACCCGCGGCCCGTAGACGTCGCTCAACCACCCGACGAGGTCCATCACCTGCGAGCGCTCGAGCCCCTCCTCGCGGATGGCGGCCACGGTCTCCGGGTCGGGGGACTGCGTGGACGGCAGCGCGGCGCCCAGCAGCAGCACCATCGCTGCCACCAACGGAACGCCGCGCGGAGGACACGCTGGCATCACTGCGGCGCAGACTCCTATGCGTCGGCTTCGAGGTCGGCGACGACCGCGCGCAGGAAGCGCGCGGCCTCGGCGCCGGTCACCGCGCGGTGGTCGAAGGTGAGCGACAGGGGCAGGACGCGGTGGACGCGCGCCTCGCCGCCGGCCGCGACGACGCGCGGCGCCGCCCGGCCGGCACCGAGAATCGCGACCTGGGGGGGCACCACGACCAGCGCCGCGTGCCGGCCGCCGACCGAGCCGAAGTTCGACAGGGTGATCGTCTGTCCGCGGAGGGCCTCCGGCGGGATGCTGCGCGCGCGCACGGCTTCCTTGAGGCGGGCGATGCCCGCCGCGAGGTCGTCCCGGCTGCGCCCGCCGACGTCGCGCATCACGGGGACGAACAGGCCGCTCTCCTCGATGTCGACCGCCACGCCGAGGTCGATGCGCGGCAGCACGCGGCGGGTGAGCTGCTCGCCGTCGAACCAGGCGTTGAGGGCGGGGGCGGCGCGGCATCCCGCCACGACGGCCCGGATCAGCCGCAGCAGGACGGTCGTCCCGTCCGGCCAGCCGTCGACGTCCGCCTCGTCGGTCACGCTCGCCGGGACGACCTCCGCGTGGGCCCGCGCCATCCGCTCGGCCATCGCGCGGCGGACGCCGCGGAGCGGCTCCGCGGGGCCGGCATCGGCGAGCGCCTGCGCCGCGCGCTCCACGTCGGCCCGCGTCACCGCGCCGCCGGGGCCCGTTCCCTGCACCTGCGCCACGTCCACGGCCAGCCGGCGCGCCCGCGCGCGGACCGCGGGGCGC
>JAPOWL010000261.1 GCA_026707615.1 Acidobacteriota bacterium
TCGCCGAGCACGATGTCGATGGTTCCGATCAGCGCCACGACGTCCGCCACGAGGTGCCCGCGGACGAGCCGCTTGAGCCCCTGCAGGTTGCAGAAGGACGGTGGCCGGACGCGGAACCGGTAGGGATTGGTCGACTTCCCGTCGCTCACGAGGAAGTACCCGAGCTCGCCCTTCGGCGACTCGATGGCGTGGTAGGTCTCCCCGGCCGGCGGCTTGAGGAGGCGCGGCACCTTGCCCATCACCGGCCCTTCCGGCAACCCGTCGAGCGCCTGGCGGATGATCCGGATCGACTGCCGGAACTCCTCCATGCGGATCAGGTAGCGGTCGTAGGTGTCGCCGCGCGTCCCGAGCGGGATGTCGAAGTCGAACTCCTCGTAGGCGGCGTTCGGCTCGTCCTTCCGGAGGTCGCGCGAGACGCCCGAGCCGCGGAGCGGCGGGCCGCAGAGCCCCAGCCCGATGGCCTCCTCCGCCGAGATGACCCCGACGTCGCGGGTCCGCTTGAGCCAGATGCGGTTGTTCGTGAGCAGCGTCTCGTAGTCGTCCAGCTTCCCTTCCATCAGGTCGCAGAACGACCGCACCTTGCGGTCCCACCCCGGCGGAACGTCCAGCGGCAACCCGCCCACGCGCATCGAGTTGTACGTCAGGCGCGCCCCGCAGAACTCCTCGAACAGATCGAGCACGAGCTCGCGCTCGCGGAAGGCGTACAGCAGCACGGTCATGGCCCCGATGTCCATGGCGTGCGTGCCCAGCCAGAGGCAGTGGCTGGCGACCCGCTGCAGCTCCGCCAGGACCGTGCGAAGGTACCGCGCCCGGCGCGGCACCTCGATCTGCATGAGCTTCTCGACCGCCTCGACGTAGCCGAGGTTGTTGGTGGCGGCCGCGACGTAGTCCATGCGGTCGGTGAGCAGCACGATGTGCGTCCAGTCGCGGTTCTCGCACAGCTTCTCGACGCCGCGATGGATGTAGCCGATCACGCAGTCCGCGTCGAGGACGCGCTCGCCGTCGAGCCGCAGCACGACCCGCAGCACGCCGTGCGTGCTCGGATGCTGGGGCCCCATGTTGATCACCAGCTCGTTGGTGTCGAACTGGGTCGTGCTGACGCGGGGAGCGGGAACCGTCATGTTGCGTCCGTCTCGTGCGGGCCGCGGCGGAGCGCCGCGCGCGGCGCGGTCACTCGATCTCCGTATCCGGCCCGGGCTCTCGGTCCGCCCCCGCTTCGTCGGGCAGGTTGCGCACGCGCAGCCAGTCCTGGGGGTTCTCCATCAGCAGCTCGCCGGGTCCCTCGAGGGGATAGTCCTTGCGCTGCGGATGCCCCTGCCACTCGTCGGGCATCAGAATGCGACGCCGGTCCGGATGATTCACGATGTTGACCCCGAACTGGTCGAACACCTCGCGCTCCAGCCAGTTCGCGGCGGGCCACAGGCCGGTCACCGACTCCACCGCGTCCTCCTCGCCGACGCGCACCTTGACGCGTACCCGGTGCCGCAGCCGCGTCGAGTACAGGCAGTAGATCAGGTCGAACCGCCTCTCGCGCGGCGGCCAGTCCGTCGCCGTGACGTCGGAGCAGTAGTCGAAGGCCGCCGCCTCGTGGGTCTTGAGAAGCTCGAGCACGTCCAGCAGCCTCTCCCGCCGCACGATGAGCGTCCAGTCGCCGACCCAGTACGAGACGGCCTCGATCGCGTCCGGAAGCGCTTGCTGAACCGCCGCGACGGCCGCCGGCGACTCCATCCCCTCCGGGGGTGGCGGATCGGGCGGACCCTTCGGGGGCTCGGGCGGCGGCTTGGGCTTGGGCTTCGGCCTGGGCTTGGCTGCCGCAGCGGGCTTGGCTGCCGCCGCGGGCTTGGCCGCCGCAGCGGGCTTGGCCGCCGCAGCGGGCTTGGCCGGCTTCTCCGGGGCATCCGGCGTGGAGGACGCTGCCGCGGGCGCCTGCCGCTCGGCCGCGGCCGGCTTGGCCGGGGGTGCAGGCTCTGACTTCCGCTGTGTCCCCTCGGGCTTCGGTGGCGCGGCCTTCGGCGACGCGGCGGCCGCTGCAGGGGGGTCGGGCGCGGAGCCGGCGGCCGGCTCCGGTGCGGACGCGCCCGCCTCGCCGGGCGCGTCCGCACCGGGCTTCTTGTCGTCAGTCATCGGTCAGCGGGGATCGTTGCATCGGCACGGCGCTCATCGGCACGGGCAATCGGTCCTGCGCCCGGCGCTCCGCTCGATCAGGCCCAGTCCAGCGCACCCTTGCGCCACGCGTACACGTATCCGATGACCAGGATGAACAGGAAGACGAGCATCTCGATGAGGCCGAACAGCGCCAGCTCGTCCATGATGACGGCCCACGGGAACATGAACACCGTCTCGACGTCGAAAATCACGAACAGCATCGCGACCAGGTAGTAGCGCACGCTGTAGCGGTCGCGGGCGTCCGTCAGGGGCTCGATGCCGCACTCGTACGGCTCGAGCTTCACCTTGTTGATCCGGCTCGCGTGCACCAGCCTCGACACCATCAGCGTGAAGATGGCAAAGCCGATCGCGACGAGGATGAAGAGGAAGATCGGGATGTAGGCTTCTGGCATCGTCGCTGCGGGAACGTGGTTTACCCGGTGCGACCCGGCTCCCGCGATACGCCGCGACGTGCGGGCCGAAAAACCGGGCGGATTATTGCACGCGGCAAGGGGTCTGTCAAGGAACCCGCCCCCGCGGCCGGGCGGGCTGATATACTCGCGGCGAAAGGCAGGGCCTGCGCATGCGACGCATCCCAGCGGCGTCGTTCGGGGCCGGCTTGGCGGCGGCAACCACCGTCGCGGTCGCTTTCGCGGTCGCCGTCGGCGGCGTGCGGGCGCAGTCGGTCGAACGCCGCATGATCGTCACCGTTCTCGACGGCGACGACAACCCCGTCGGCAACCTCGCGCCGCGCGATCTCGTGGTCCGGGAGGATGGCGCCGCCCGCGAGGTGCTGCGTGTCGAGCCCGCCGGCGCCGAGCGGCAGATCGCCGTGCTCGTCGACACCTCCGAGGCCGCGGCGCGCGCCACGCGCGACTTTCGGGCCGGCCTCTCGGCGTTCTTCGAGGCGATGCACGAGGGCAACGAGATCTCGCTGATCAGCTTCGGAGGGCCGCCGCGCATCCTCGTCGGCTCCACGGGCAGCCTCAGCCGGCTGCAGGACGGCCTGGGCGACGTCTTCGGGTTCGCCGGATCCGCGGCGTACCTGCTCGACGCGATGGCGCAGGCCGCCGAGGGCTTCGCGCGCCGGGAGGCCGCCCGCCCGATCCTGCTGGCGCTGACCACCGAGGGCGTCGACTACAGCAACGTCCGAGCCCGCGAGGTCCTCGAGCGCGTCCGCGAGAGCGGCGCCGCCGTCTACACACTCCTCGTGGCGGGGCGCGGCCGCGCCCGCGTCGATCCCGGCCTCCTCGACGCGAGGCGGCAGCAGGAGGAGATGGAGCGCAACCTGGTGCTCGAGCGGGGACCGCGCGACAGCGGCGGCCGCAGCGAGATCGTGCTCACGAGCATCGCGGTCGAGAACGCGCTGCTGGAGTTCGCAACCGAGCTCCGCAGCCAGTTCGTCGTCACCTACGCCCGACCCGGCGCGCTCATCCCGCCGGAGCGCATCGAGGTCGCGGTCAACCGGGCGGGGCTCACCGCGCGCGGCACCCCGCTGAAGGGCGACTGACACGGAACCATGACACGCCCAGCATTCGCGGCCCTGGCCGTCGCCGTCGGCGCCGCCGGGTGGGCAACGGCGACCCTGCCGGCCGGCGCGCAGCAGCCGCCCCAGACGCCGGCGTTCCGCGCCGGCGTCGATGTGGTCTCCCTCAACGTGACGGTCACCGATCTCGAGATGCGCTTCGTGACCGATCTCGTCCCGGAGGACTTCAACGTCTACGAGGACGGCGTCCGGCAGGAGATCAACTTCTTCACGCGGACGCAGCTCCCGATCGCGCTGGCGCTGCTGATCGACACCAGCGCGAGCATGGACGAGGAGATGGCGACCGCGCAGGAGGCCGCGATCGGCTTCTCCCAACGCCTCGGCCCCGACGACCTCGCGGAGATCATCGACTTCGACAGCCGGGTCGACGTCCTGCAGGGGTTCACGAACGACATCGATCAGTTGGAGTCGGCCATCCGCCGCACGTCGGCAGGCGGCTCCACCTCGCTGTACAACGCGCTCTACATCTCCCTGAAGGACCTCACCCGGGCGCCGCTCCGGGAAGCCGACGTGCGGCGCGAGGCGATCATCGTCCTGTCCGACGGCGAGGACACGTCGAGCCTCGTCAGCTTCGAGGAGGTGCTCGAGCTCGCCAAGCGGTCCGAGACGGCGATCTACTCGATCGGCCTGCAGGCCGAGGACCGTCGGGCGCGCACCGGCTTCCGGGAAGCCGACTTCGTGCTCCGCCAACTGGCCCAGGAGACCGGCGGACGGGCGTTCTTCCCCCACGACGTCGGCGAGCTCCCGGGCATCTACCGGCAGATTTCGGACGAGCTGTCCAGCCAGTACTCGGTCGGCTACATCTCGGCCAACCCGCTGCGCAACGGGCAGTGGCGGCGCGTCGTCGTGCAGGTCGACCGCGAGGGCGCCACCGCGCGGACGAAGCGGGGTTACTACGGGCCGCGCGGGTAGCGCGCCACCCGAGCCCTCATGAACGCGATCCCCCTGGCGCTCTACTTCACGGCCAGCGGCGCGTACGCGGTCCACTTCGCACGCCCCGGCAGCGCGTGGGGCCCGACCGCGACCCTCACCCTCGTTGCCGGCGCGCTCGCCCACACGTTCGTCATCGGGATGCAGACGATGCAGGTGGGCCACATCCCGTTCGTCGGCACGACGGGCGCGATCTCCGCGTTCGTCTGGCTGCTGGCGCTGGCCTACCTCTATACGGAGATGACCGCCGACGAGCGGTCGATGGGGATCTTCCTGGTGCCGCTCATGGTCGTCCTGCAGACGATCCCCGCTCTCGGCAACAGCGTCGCCGCGCGGCCGCCGGTGCTCGAGAGCCGCTGGTTCGAGATCCACGTCTTCTCGCTGCTCGTCGCCTACGCGAGCCTGGCTCTGGCCTGCGTGGTGAGCGTGACCTACGTGCTGCTCTTCAAGGAGCTGAAGGCCAAGCACCCGGGCGTCTTCTACGCGCGCCTGCCGTCGCTGCAGGTGCTGGATGCCATGAACCGCCGCACGGTAGGCGTCGGCTGGGCGTTCCTGACCGTCGGCATCGGCGTCGGCATCATCTGGGCGGCCCAGCTCCAGCCCGGCGCGGTCGACCCGCGGGTGCAGGCGATGTCGCCCCTCGATCCGAAGATCTTCATAGTGGTGCTCTGCTGGCTCGTCTACGGGTTCGGCATCTTCGCGCGCTCGCGGCTTGGCTGGGGCGGCCGCCGGGCGGCGTGGCTGTCGACCGTCGGCTTCGCCATCCTGTTGCTCAACTTCGTGCCCATCGGCTACTTCGGGACCGAGACGCACAACTTCTACTAGGGGAAGTCTCCCGAAGGGTCCGAGAGCACGCCCATCCCGCACGACGCGCCTCGAACCGGCGATCTCACGAGATGCACCTGTCTCTGCTCGGCGTGAGCCATCACAGCGCGCCGGTCGATCTTCGCGAGCGGGTCGACTTCTCCCGACGCGGTGTGCCGGCGGCGCTGGCGGTCCTGGCCGACACGCCGGGCACGGCCGAGGTGGTCGTCCTCTCCACGTGCAACCGGGCCGAGATCTACACGATGTGCGAGGATGCCGGCCGGGCGCGCGACGGGCTCGCGCGCTTCATGAGCGAGTTCCACAACGTGCCCGAGCCGGAGCTGGCCGCGCACCTGTACACGATGACCGGCGCCGCGGTCACCCGCCACCTCTTCCGGGTTGCGGCGGGGCTCGACTCGCTCGTCGTGGGCGAGCCGCAGATTCTGGGGCAGGTCAAGGAGGCCTACGCCGTCGCTTCCGACCGCGGGCACACCGGCGCGTCGCTCAACCGGCTGTTCCATTGGGCGTTCAGCGTCGGCAAGCGCGTGCGGGCCGAGACCGGGCTCGGCGAGGGGGCCGTCTCGGTCAGCTACGCGGCCATCGCCCTCGCCCGCAAGATCTTCGGGCGCCTCGACCGCCTGCGCGCCCTGGTGGTCGGCGCGGGGGAGATGGCCGAGCTCACCGCGACCCACCTCCGCGCGCAGGATGTAAGTCACATCGGCGTGACGAACCGGACCGCGTCCCGCGCCGCCGCCCTCGCGGCCCGGGTGCAGGGGACCGCCGTGCCCTGGGAGGCGATGATCGACGAGCTGGCGACGACCGACATCGTCGTCACGGCAACCGGCTCCGCGAGCTGCATGGTGACGCGGGCGCACGTGGCCGAGGCCATGAAGCCGCGACGCGACCGCCCGCTGTTCATGATCGACATCGGCGTCCCGCGCGACGTGGAGCCCGCCGCGGGCGACATCGAGCAGGTGTTCCTCTACAACATCGACGACCTGCAGGCCATCGTCCGCGAGAACCAGGCGCGGCGGCAGGCGCAGGTCGATCGGGCCGAGCTCCTCGTCGAGGAGGAGGTCGACGGGTTCATGCGCTGGCTCCGGTCCCGAGGCTCCGTCCCTACCGTCGTGGCGCTGCGCCGCCGCTTCGAGGAGATTCGCCAGGCCGAGCTGGCCCGGCTGGCGCCGAAGCTGGCCTCGATGCCGCCGGACGCCCGCGCGCGGGTCGAGGAAGTGACGCGGCTCCTCGTGGAACGGCTGCTGTCGACCCCGACGGAACGGCTCAAGGCCGCGCCCGACGAGGATGCGGCGGCCACGGACGCCGACACGCTCAGCCGTCTCTTCGAGCTCGGCCTCGGGGAGGACTCCGACGACGACACGCCCGCGCTCCGCGAAGCCCGACTCGGGAGCCTGGCGAGCCCCTCGGCGGCGAGGAATCGTTGAAGCCCCTTCGCCTCGGCACCCGCCGGAGCCCCCTGGCCCTGTGGCAGACCCGGCAGGTGGCGGCCGCGCTCCGGCGGGCCGGCGCGCCGGAGCCGGAGCTCGTCACCATCACGACCGACGGCGACCGCCTCTCCGCCGCGCCCCGCGCCGAGGCGGAACCGCTGCCGGCGGGGGGCGGGAAGCGGCTCTTCGTCAAGGCCATCGAGGACGCGTTGCTCGGGGGCCGGATCGACCTCGCGGTGCACAGCGCGAAGGACCTGCCAGCCGTAGTCCCGGCGGGCCTGCGGATTGAGGCCGTGCTGCCGCGCGCGGATCCGCGCGACGCGCTGGCCGCTCCCGCGACCGCCACCGGCCCCGCCGGCGGGGCCGCGGCCTGGGTCGCCCGGGCCGGTCCCGGCGCGCGCGTCGGCACGAGCAGCCTCCGCCGCGCCGCCCAGTTGCGGCGCGCGTTCCCCGACATCGAGGTCGTGCCGGTGCGCGGCAACGTCGGCACCCGCCTGCGCCGGCTCGACGAGGGCGGTTGCGACCTCCTCGTGCTCGCCGTGGCCGGTCTCGTGCGGCTGGGGCTGTCGGAGCGGATCAGCAGCCCGCTCGCGGCCGAGATCTGCGTCCCCGCGCCCGGCCAGGGGATCGTGGCCGCCGAGTGCCGGATCGGCGACGCGGCGGCGGAGGAACTCCTCGAGCGCATCCGGAACCGCGACGCGGCGCAGGCGCTCGACGCCGAGCGGGCCCTGGTGACGGCGCTCGACGCCGACTGCAACGTGCCGCTCGGCGCCCTGGCGACCGCCGACGGCGACCGGCTCTCGCTGCGTTGCGTCGTGGCTTCACCCGACGGCGGCCGCCTGCTGGGCCACATCGTGCGCGGCCGTCTCGACGATGCGTCCGGTGTCGGACGCCGAGCTGCCGATCTGCTGCTGGCCGACGGCGCCGCGGCATTGCTGGCCGCCGCGGGAACGACATGACCGCCGCCGCGTGCGTCCACCTCATCGGCGCGGGTCCCGGCGATCCGGCGCTCATCACCCTCCGGGGCCGGCAGCGGCTGGCGGCCGCCGACGTCGTCGTCTTCGGCGGCCGGCGCATCCCCGATCGACTGCTGGGCTGGGCGCGGGCCGACGCCGAGCGGATCGACGTCGACGCCGGAGCGCCCGGGCCTCTCGACGCGGATGCCGTTCACCACCTGCTGGCCGATCGGGCGGGCAGGGGCATGACCGTGGCGCACCTGACCCCCGGCGACCCGCTGGCGTCGGGCACCGCCGCGGAAACGGCCCGCTACCTGCACGACCGCGGCGTCCGCGTCGAGGTGGTGCCCGGCGTTCCCCCGCACGTTGCCGCCCCCGGCCTCGCCGGGGTGGCCATCGCCGGCGCGGGCGGCGCGGAGGCGGTGGTCTACCTTCGCGGCGGACCGGCCGGCATGAAAGACGCGCCCCTCTTCGACTGGAGCCGGGCGGCGCCGCCCCCGGTCACGCTCGTCAGCGAGGGCCACGGCGCGCAGGTCGCCGGCGTCGGCGAGAAACTGCTCCGGCACGGGTGGCCGCCGGAGGAACGCGCCACCCTCGTCCTGCACGGGACGTTGCCGGCGCAGAGGACGCTGGAGGGCTCGCTCCGCGAGGTCCAGGCCGCCGCGCGCAGGGTTGCAGATACTGCCAGCGCGGTGCTGGTCGTAGGTCGCAATTCCCGCCGCCGCCCCCCGCTGCGCTGGTTCGACGAGCGCCCGCTCTTCGGCCGCCGCATCCTGGTCACGAGGCCGCGCGCGCAGGCCGCCGCGCTCGTCGACCGGCTCGCCGACCTCGGTGCGGATCCGATCGAGGCCCCGATGATCCGCATCCTGCCCCCCGCGGACGGGGCGCCCCTCGAGGCGGCCTGCGCGGCGGCATCCACGTTCGACTGGATCGTGTTCACGTCGGCGAACGGGGTCGAGGCGTTCATGGAGCGACTGCTTGCCGGTCCCCGGGACGTCCGGACGCTGGGGCCCACCCGCCTCTGCGCGGTCGGGCCGGCCACCGAGGCCTGCCTGCGGCGCTACGGGCTCGCGGTGGACCTGTTGCCCGCGGAGCACCGGGCCGAGGCGCTGAGCGCCGCCCTGCTCCGCGACCATGACGTCTCGGGTGCCCGCATCCTGCTGCCGCGGGCCGACATCGCGCGGGCCACGCTGCCGGACGAGCTCCGCCGCGCGGGGGCCGAGGTCGTCGACGTCGCAGCGTACCGAACCGTGCCCGTCGGCGACGCGGACGGAATCGACGTCTCCCGGATGCTGCGCGAGCGCCGGATCGACGTCGTCACGTTCACGAGCGCGTCGACGGCCCGCAGCTTCGTCGCCCGCGTCGGGGCGGAGTCCCTGGCGGACCTGCTCGAGAACGTGGCCGTGGCGTCCATCGGTCCCGTCACGGCCGACGCCGCGCGGCGGCTGGGCATCGACACGGCCATCATGCCCTCCACCCATACCGTGCCCGCGCTGGCGGAGGCCATCGCCGAGCACTTCGACTCCCGGAGGCCCTGATTCCCATCGTTGCGTCGTCGAGGCGGCATGGACCGTGCATGGCGACCGAATCGCGAACGCCGCCGCAAACCGGGAGCGGCGGGTCGACATGACAATACAAGGACGGACAGTGCACTGGTATCCACGCTATCTCTCGATCGGCGCCCGCCGCGCCACGACCCTGCCGGAGATGCGCCGGCTGCGTGAGCGCGGAGTGCGCGTGCAGCCCGTCGAGGGCGTGGGGCAGGCGATGGCCAGGGACTTCTGGGGCCGGCGCTGGTGCGAACGCCTCGATACGTTCGCCCGCGACGAGGCGCGCCTGCCCCTGGGCCGCACCCTGGTGCGGAGAGGCTCCGTCTGCCACCTGGAGGTTCGGCCCGGCGTCATCGAGGCGATGGTCGCCGGCTCGGCCCTCTTCCGCACCGTCGTTCGCATCCGGGCGATGGACCCGACCGCGCGGCTGGAAATGGCCAGGGCGTGTGCGGGTCGCGTCGGCTCCGTGCCGGAGCTGTTGCGGGGCGCGCTGCCGGAAGACGTCATCGAAGCGGTCGCCGGTTCCGACCGCGGCGTGCTGCCGCGGCGCGAAGAGATCCACTCCGAGTGCGGCTGCCCGGACGGCAAGACCCTGTGCCGTCACGCGGCGGCGGCCCTCTACGGCGTCGGCCGCCGGCTGGACGCGGAGCCGGAGCTCCTGTTCCGGTTGCGGAACGTGGACGCAGCCGAGCTGATCGCGTCCGCCACGGCCCCGAAGCGTGCTTCTTCGCACCCCGACGGCGAGAACGCCCCCGGGCCCGGGTCGGCGCCCGCGGAGGTCTCCCCGCCCGCGGCGGTCTCCCCGCCGGCGGAGGTCTCCCCGCCCGCGGCCTTGCCGGACGACCCGATCCCCGCGGGCCTGGCCGGCTCGGGCCCGGCCGGCGCGGACGCGGCACCCGCGCGCCCCGAGGGGGGCCCTGCCGCGCCCGCCGACGAGGACGGCGACGGGTTCCGCCCCACGGGCGCGTTCATCCGCGGCCTGCGCCGCAGCAGCGGGTTCTCGGTGCCGGAGTTCGCCGCGCTCCTGCGGGTGTCGGCCGCGACCGTGCGTCGCTGGGAAGCGGCGCCCGGAGCCCTCACTCTGCGGTCCCGCCCCCGCGACGCCCTCGAGACGCTGCTCGAAGCGATCGAGGGGAGCGGGACGTAGCGGACGAGCCCGCCCTCCCGGAGTCGCCGCCGAAACTCGGCTCAGGGGTCGCGGACGCTGACGGTGACGTCGGCTGCCGCGATGCGCATGCCGTCGCTTCCGTGCGCTCGCAGCACGTAGCGGCCGGGCCGATCGAACGCGACCGTCGTCTCGAACGTCGCGGTCATCCACCCGTCCCCGTCCGTGGCGGTGGAGACGGAGCTCCGCGGGCCGGCCGCAGGATACCGCCGCGCCTGCGTGCCGGTCGGCTCCGCCTCCTCCTCGGACACCGAACGCTGGTAGTCGGGGGGCGCGATCCGGGCGCCGGCGGGGCCCCGGTAGACGACCCAGTGCACGGAAAGGCCGTTCCGGGGCGGCCTCGGTCGGACGTACCAGGGGATGTTGTCCGGAACCTCCGGCGACCCGTCCGGCGGCGTCAACGCGGGCACGCCGGAACGCGACGCGCCCCGGGCAGGACGGGGCGCGAGCGGGCTCGGAAGCGGATCGTCGTCCAGGACGGCGGTCAGCGTGAGGGGCGCGCCCACCGCGAGCACCGCGTGCGAAGCGGCGACCGCGATCCGCGGCGGCCGGTTGGCGTGCCACTCCTCCTTCGGCCGGCCGAAGCCGAGCCCGGAGTTGCGGATGATGGTGTCCTCGTCGATCTCCCACTCCGGCTGCAGCCACCCGATCGCCTGCTGCTCGCGGCCGTTGTGGCGAACCGTCCAGACGAGCCCGTCCTCGAACGACGTCCCCATGTCGCCGGGCACGTCGACGGTGAACTCGAAGCGGTGGGTGCGCGGGTAGAAGTACGCCGGCTGCCCCCGGTCCGGGTCGCCGGGCGCGAAGAAGTTGTCCGGCCCCACCGGCACGCTCGGCCGTTCGCGGTAGTTCCGGTTGAGGTAGCCGAAATGGAGGGTGATTCCGCCGTCCGGGCGCCGCTGCCACCCCTCGTAGATGGGCTGGACGTCCTGACCGATGTCGAAGCGCTGCTGCGGCTGCGCCGCGACCGGGACGTCGCGCCGATCCACCTGCGCGCGGGCGGGCCGAGCGTCCACGGCGACCAGCGCCAGCGCCGCGGCGACCGCAGCGCGGCACACGTCCGTTCGCCGCGCCCCCCGCTTCACCCGCGCGCCCTCAGTTGGCACCGCCCCGCGCCTCCCGCCGGGCGGCGAGCTCCGCGGCGTACTCCTCATCACTCAGGTCGTACCAGCTGATCCAGCCGAACGCCATCTCGTCGATCGTCCGGTTGCCGCTCCCCGCCCAGTTCCGGGGGTCGTGGTTGCCGCGGTTCGCGGCCGTGTTGTCGTGGTAGCTGATCACGTGCAGCGTGGTTCCGGCCGGGTAGATCGGCTGCGCGTCGTCGGCGTAGTTGTAGACGATGTGCCAGTTGAAGTCGAAGTTGGCGCAGCTCACCATCTCGGTGGTGGCGTCGGGATAGATGAGCTCGAGGCACTGCCGCGCCCCCAGGAAGTGCATGTGCGGCTGGAAGGCCGTCAGCTTTCCCGGCAGGTACATCTTCTGGTAGCCGTCGTGGCGCGTGATCTGGCCCGCCGGGATGTCGAGCTCGCCGGCCAGGCCGAGCTGCCGGGACCACAGGACGTGCTCCGGCTTCTCCTGTCGCGGGTAGAACTTGAGGCCCAGGTCGGTCCGATCGACCACCTCCTCGCCCACGGAGTGGTAGTGGAAGCTGAAGCGCACCTGCGCGTCGGCCGGGAAGAGCTTGCCCGTGCCGTCCGGGTACGCGTCGGCGTTCTTGCCCACCGCGTACTCGTTCAGGAAGAAGTCGTTGGACGCATCGTCCGGCGCCGGATCGGGGTCCGTGACCGCGTAGGTCAGGGCGTGGTGCACCACGCGCAGATCGCCGGCGCGGGTCTGAATCGCCTGGATGTAGCGGTCTTCGCTCACTCCCGAGGGAACGATGTAGTCGCCCCACCAGTCTCCCGCCTCCGCCGGCACGGTGTGCGGCGGCGACGTGACGATGACGTCCGGCTCGATGGTCCAGGCGCCGAAGTCCTGGAACGCCGTCGGCGGGGGCAGATCGGCCGGGTTCCCGCGCGGCGCGCCGCCGTCGACCCAGCGGGCGATGGTGTCGATCTCGGCATCGCTCAGCGAGCGGTCGTCCTTGAAGCGCTGCACGCCGACCTTGGGGTCGATGTGCCACGGCGGCATCTCGCGGGCGACCACCTTGTTCCGGATCGAGCGCGCCCAGGGCCGGGCCTCCTCGTAGGTCAGCAGCGACATCGGCGCCATGTTGTTGGGCCGGTGGCACACCTGACACGACCGCTGCAGGATGGGCGCCACGTCCCTCGTGAACACCACCTCCGCGTCCTGCCCCGACCCGGCGCCGAGCGCCGTCCCGGCGGACCCCGAAATGAGCAGCGCGGCCGCCGCCGCACCCGTGTATGCGCGCATACTCGCTTCCTCCCAGGAACGCAGGCCGTCTCGGGGACTCTATCAGGAGTCGCCGCCGTCGCGGATCGCGCGGCGGGCGGCCAGCACGTCGTCCACGAGGTGGCGGACGTTCCGCTCGTCGATGAAGGGCGAGAGGATGAAGCCCTTCAGGCCGACCATCGGCTCGCCGTAGTCGGTCTCCCGGTAGCAGTCGGTCATCGAGACGTGCACGCCCTTGCCGGCCATCGCCCGGTCGTAGAGGTAGCGGAAGAGCCGGCGGTTGTAGTCGTTGTGGCGCAGGAGCTCCTCCCGGGCGGCGGGGTCGGTGCGCTCGCGTTCCTTGATGCGCCAGGTATCGACGCCGTCCGGGTAGACGCGGAACACGGTCACGGTTCCGACGCCGTCGTCGTTGAGCACCACCGTCGGCTCGTGCCCCTCGAGGTGCTCGCGCAGCGATTCGGCCTTCTCCACCAGGTGTCCGAGCACCACCTGCAGCCCGACCCGCCCGAGGAGGAGCAGGCTGCCGTACGCGGCGAGCACCCCGCCTCCGCTCCGGGACGTCTCCAGCGTGTACACGCCCGGGTGGCGCTCCCCGCTCTGGAACAGGTACGGCATCTCGTCCCGGCCGCGGACCAGGAGACCGAGGTCGGCGCGCTCGCGGACCAGGAACAGGCTCGACACGTAGGGGGCGAAACCGGTCTTGTGGAAGTCGATCCCGATCGAGTCGGCGCGGTGCAGGCTCGCGATGCGCCGGCGGGCCGCCGCCAGGGCGCGCACGGTGCGCGGGCGGAACCCGAGCGGGTTCTCCTCGAAGTCGTACCCGTTGAAGACGGACCACGCCCATCCGATGACCGCGTCGGCGTGGACGTGGGGCCGGTAGTCGAGCCCGTGCTCCTCGACCAGGCGGTCGCGGAGGTCCACCACCGCGTCGAGGTCGTCGATGCCGAACGCATCGGTCGTGCCCATCGTCGCCACGAGACCCACGATGCGCCGGCCCTCCTCGATCGCGGCGCGCGCGGCGGCCTCGAGCCGATCGATGCGGATGTCGTTCTGCAGGTGGGTCGGCACCTGCACGACGTTCTGCTCGCCGAGACCGAGCCAGCCGGCCACGTTCAGGCGGCAGTAGTGGCTCTGCGCCGAGGCCAGGATGACCCCGCCTCCCCGCAGGCCGGTGTCCATCGCGTCCGGGAACGCCTTCTCGATGCCCAGCTTGGCCCCGTAGAGCGTCGTGCCGGTGCCGCCGAACGTGAACACGCCGGCCGACCGCGCCGGGTCGTAGCCGACGAGGCGTGCCGTCATCGCGGAGACCGCGGCCTCCTTCAGCGCGACTCCGTACGACGTGTCGTCGGAGACGAGGTTCGGGTTGTAGATGGCGGGCAGCAGCGAGCCGATGATGCTGGGGATGGAAGACGGCGGGACGACGTTGATCTGCGTCCGCGGATGCCCCCAGATCGGCATTCCCTCGAGCGCGCCGACCAGCAGGCGGGCGACGTCCTCCGCGGTCCGCCCTTCCTCGGGCAGCGCCGCCTGCTCCGCGGCCGCATAGTCGAGCGCCTGCGGCTGACCGAGCAGCGGCACCTCCGACTTCATGTCGTCCACCAGATCGAGAGCCCGCAGGATGGAGAAGACGAAGTAGGCGTCGTGCATCCGGTCCGAAACCGGGGCCGGGAAGGCCTCCCGAATCCGGGCGAGGCGGGCGTAGTAGGCGGGTTCGCTCACGCGGGCGTCCGGGCCGGCGGCGGCACTGCAAGTCCCGACGGCCTCTCTCGATTCTACTCCCCGGATCCGGCGGATCGCCTGGATTCCCGTGCGCCCGCGCCCGCGCAGACCGTAGACTGGAAAGCGCACCGGTTCACTCCACCGGCCGGTCGCGCAAGAGGAGGCTGGAATCGTGACGACGACAGCGACCGAGGACCGCGGTTTCCGCCCCGGACCGGGAGCGGACGGTGCGGCGCCCGGCCTCGGCCTCACCCGCCGCCTGCGCCGCCTGCGCCGCTCGCCGGCCCTCCGCGCGCTCGTCCGCGAGACGCGCCTCTCGACCGACTCGCTCGTGCTGCCCCTGTTCGTGCTGGCCGGCGAGGGAGTGCGCCGCGAGGTGCCGTCGATGCCCGGCGTCTGCCAGCTCTCGGTGGACGAGGCCGTGCGCGAGGCAACCGCGGCGCGCGACGACGGCGTGCGCGCCGTCCTTCTCTTCGGCCTGCCCGAGGCGAAGGACGCCGAGGGCAGCGCGGCCGCGGACCCCGAGGCGCCCGTGCAGCGGGCGATCCGGGCCCTGAAGCGGGCGGCACCGGACGTCCTGGTCGTCACGGACGTCTGCCTCTGCGAGTACACGTCCCACGGCCACTGCGGCATCGTGCGCGGGAACGACATCCTGAACGACGCCACCGTGGAGCACCTGGCGCGCGCCGCCGTATCGCACGCGGAGGCGGGGGCGGACGTCGTCGCGCCGTCCGACATGATGGACGGGCGGGTCGGCGCCATCCGCGAAGCCCTCGACGAGGGCGGGTTCGAGGACGTGGCGATCATGGCGTACGCCGCGAAGTACTGCTCCGCGTACTACGGCCCGTTCCGCGACGCGGCGGACTCGACGCCCGCGTTCGGAGACCGCCGGACACACCAGATGGACCCCGCCAACGTGGAGGAGGCGCTGCGCGAGGTGGCGCTCGACCTCGAGGAGGGCGCCGACGTCGTGATGGTCAAGCCGGCCCTGCACTACCTCGACGTGATCTCGCGCGTGAAGCAGGAGTTCGGCTACCCGACCGCCGCCTACCACGTCAGCGGGGAGTACGCGATGCTCAAGGCCGCGGCGCGGAACGGCTGGATCGACGAGGAGCGCGCAATGATGGAGGCGCTGACGGCCATCGCGCGCGCGGGCGCCGACATCCTGATCACCTACTACGCCCGCGATGCGGCACGCGTCCTGGCGCGCTGACCGCGATCGCACGCCGGACCGCGGCATCCGTGCGGGAGGGCGGGCGCGGCGCCGCCCCGGGCCCCGCAACCCGGGCGGGGCCCGGGCGCCCGGCTCCGCCGCGACCTCGAGCCCCTGCTCGGGACGCCGGCCGCGCCCGCCTCCGCCGTCAGTCGATCGTGATCGGGTCGCCGTCGGCGGCAGGGTCGAGCGCGAGATCCTCCTCGCCGGGGTCGTAGCCGTTCTCGCGCAGGACGTACGCCAGGATGGCGTTCATCGCCTCCGGGCTGGTGCTCCCCGGATTGTCCTGCGGCATCGTCGCCAGGCTGAAATCGAACAGCTCCCAGAGCGTGGCGCCCGACCAGCCGCCGAGGAACGTGTCGCCGACGAGCCCGGGGGCCATCTCGCCGCCCCGAAGGTTGGTCGAGTGGCAGGTCGCGCAGTGCTGGATGTACTCCCGGCGCCCGCGGCCCGCCTGTTCCGCGGTGTAGACGCCGTCGGACACGGAGCGGCCCTCCTGGCGTTCCTCGCCCCGAGCGGCAACGGCGGGGAGCAGCAGCACCCCTGCGACGGCCGCCGCGGCGAAACGCCCTCCCACCGACCGCCGACCGCTCGCGTCTCGCTTCGACCTGACCATGGGATCGCGCCCCCCCTCCTCCGCCCGGGCCTCTCGACGGCCGCCTCGCGTCTGACCACCCGGCGGTGCCCGGCGCCCGCTCGGACCCCGCGCAAATCATACCTTCTCGAGCACGACTTCGAAGTCGCGACCGGCCGTCAGCGAGGCTGCGACCGCATCGATGCCCTTCATCCAGCGCCGGTAGTGATAGTAGGGGGTCCAGGCGCGCAGGCGGCGGTGCCGCCGCGCCGTCTCCCGGTCGATCGCCTCCGCCAGCGTCCGGTAGGCATCGGCCGCCGACCCGCCGTCGCCCCCCTCCTGCTTCCGAACCGTCGCCGCCAGCTCGTGGCGCGTCAGCACCGGCGCCCGGGCGCCGCCCGGGAGGTAGCCCAGCGCCCGCAACCCGCGCCGAACGCCGATGGCACGCAGTCGCACGCACCGGAATCCGCTGTCGGCCGCCAGGCGCAGCAACTGCGGCCGCGTGAAGAAGGACAGGTGGCCCTGGTCGAGAACGGGCAGGGCATCGGCGTCCAGCGCGGCCGCCGCGTTGGCGAGCGGGCGGACGTCCGCCTCGCCGTTCGGCGTGATCAGCCACAGCCGCGCGCCCGGACGCATCACGCGCCGGGTCTCCTCGAGATGCCGTCGGGGATTGCGGACGTGCTCGAGCAGGTCCTTCTGGATCACGAAGTCGAAGCGGTCCGCCGGGTAGCGCACCGCCTCGAGGATCCCGCGGTGCACCATCACCCCGAAACGCTCCCGCGCGTAACGGGCGCCGAACGCGGACAACTCGACTCCTTCGACCTCCCAGTCCGTGGCGCGAGCCAGCGCGTCGAGCAGGAAGCCGAGGCCGCACCCCACCTCGAGCAGCCGGCCGCGCCGCGCCAGCCGCCGCAGGGTGCGCGCGAGGAAGTACCCCTCGCGGTCGTAGCGCTGGCGCTGCGCGGCGTACGCGCGGAACCCCGTGGACGCGTCGGGGTCGAAGTAGTCCTCGCCGTAGAGCGACGCCAGGTCGTCGGGCCGGGGTCGAGGCCGGACCTGGCGGAACCCGCAACCGCCGCAGCGGTGGATCCATGCCGGACCGAGGCCGACCACGCCGATTTCGATCCGCGGGGTCATCCGATCCGCCGCGCCGCAGACATCGCAAGGGTCGTGCACTGGCCGCCGGCTCCCGTGCGCATTATCGCAACCGTCGCCCCGCTCGCGGCTCCCGCGCCCGTGGTAAGGTGCAGCGGCCGATCATGGCACCACCCGCGAATTCCACCCGACTGTTCGCCCGCGCCCGCCAGGTGCTGCCCGGCGGCGTCGACAGCCCCGTCCGCGCGTTCGGGGCGGTCGGCGGCAGGCCGCCCTTCATCGACCGCGCCCGGGGGGCCCGGCTGTACGACGCCGACGGGCGAAGCTACATCGACTACGTCATGTCGTGGGGGCCGCTGATCCACGGGCACGCCCCGCGGGAGCTGGGCGCCGCCCTCGCGCGGGCCGCCCGGCGCGGCACGAGCTTCGGGGCCCCGACGGCGCTGGAGGTCGAGCTCGGCTCCCTCGTCCGCCGCCTGGTGCCCTCGATCGAGCGGGTCCGGTTCGTCAACTCGGGCACCGAGGCGACGATGAGCGCGGTCCGGCTGGCGCGGGCCGCGACCGGCCGGGACCGCATCGTCAAGTTCGCCGGCTGCTACCACGGCCACGGCGACGCGTTCCTCGTCCAGGCCGGGTCGGGCGCGACCACGCTGGGGGTGCCGACCAGCCCCGGCGTCCCCCGGGGAACCGCGGCGGACACCCTGATCGCCAGGTACAACGACGTCGGCTCGGTGGCTCGACTGCTGCGCGCCCACCGCGGGCGCATCGCCGCCGTCATCGTCGAGCCGGTGGCCGGCAACATGGGCGTCGTGCCCCCCGCCGACGGCTTCCTGCCCGGGTTGCGCGCGGCGTGCGACGAGCACGAGACGCTGCTGATCTTCGACGAGGTGATCTCGGGCTTCCGGGCCGCGAAGGGCGGCGCGCAGGCGGTGCACGGCGTGCGGCCCGACCTGACCTGCCTGGGCAAGATCATCGGCGGCGGACTTCCCGTCGGGGCATACGGCGGGCGGGCCGACCTGATGGATCGCATGTCGCCCGCCGGACCCGTCTACCAGGCGGGGACCCTGTCGGGGAACCCGCTGGCGATGACGGCGGGCATCTGGGCGCTCTCGAACCTGTCGGCCGCGCTCTACCGCCGCCTGGCGGCGCTCGGCGCCCGCCTCGCGGACGGGTTGCGGGCCGCCGCCGCGGCCGCCGGCGTGCCGCTCACGGTGAACGTGGCCGGCTCCGTGCTCACGCCCTTCTTCCATCCCGGGCCGGTGACGGACTACGCGTCGGCGACGGCGGCCGACACGGCCGCCTACGGCGCGTTCTTCCACGGCCTGCTCGCGCGCGGCGTCTATCCGCCCCCGTCGCAGTTCGAGGGGTGGTTCCTGTCGGCCGCGCACACCGAGCGCGACGTCGACCGGACGCTCCGCGCCGCCGACCAGGCGCTCCGCGCGCTGGCGCGCCCGGACGGGCCGGTCGGGCGTCCCCGGCGCGAGCGCCCGCACCGCAAGCCGCGCGGAGCGGATTCGTAGCCCGATGCAGGTCACGCGCGCGCGCCGCACGACGGCGGTCCCGGTCGGGGGCGTGCAGATCGGGGGCGGGGCCCCGATCGCCGTGCAGTCGATGACCCTGACCGACACGGCCGACGCGCGGGCGACGGCGGCGCAGTGCATCGAGCTCGCGGCGGCCGGCTCCGAGCTCGTGCGCGTCACCGTCAACCAGGACGACGCCGCGCGCGCCGTGCCGGAGATCAAGCGGCGCATGCTCGACGCGGGCTGCACCGCCCCGCTCATCGGCGACTTCCACTACAACGGGCACCTGCTGCTCACGCGCCACCCCGATTGCGCCGCGGCGCTCGACAAGTACCGCATCAACCCGGGCAACGTCGGGACGGGCCGGCGGCGGGACGAGCGGTTCCAGACCATCTGCCGCGTCGCCCGCGACCACGGCAAGCCGGTCCGCATCGGCGTCAACGGCGGCTCCCTGAACCAGGAGCTCGTCATGGCGAAGATGCAGGCCAACACCGACCGCGACCTCGGAATGACGTCGGCGGAGATCGTCAACGAGTGCATGGTCATCTCGGCCGTCGAGTCGACCGCGCTCGCCCTCGAGAGCGGCCTCGGCGAGCACCAGGTCATCATCTCCGCCAAGGTGTCGCGGCCGGCGGACCTCGTTGCCATCTACCGCGCGCTCGCCCGCCAGACGGCGCAGCCGCTCCATCTCGGGCTCACCGAGGCGGGGATGGGCGTCAAGGGGCTCGTCTGGTCCGCGTCGGCGATGGGCGTCCTGCTGCACGACGGCATCGGCGACACCGTCCGCGTCTCGCTGACCCCGCGACCCAACGGGGACCGTCGCGAGGAGGTCTACGCCGCGTGCGAGCTGCTGCAGGCGCTCGGCCTGCGGTCGTTCGCGCCGAGCGTGACCGCCTGCCCCGGCTGCGGCCGGACGACGAGCAGCACGTTCCAGGAGCTCGCGGAGCGGGTCCAGGGCTACGTGCGCGGCATGATGCCGCAGTGGAAGGCGGCCCACGACGGGGTCGAGGAGATGACGGTCGCCGTGATGGGCTGCGTGGTGAACGGCCCCGGAGAGTCGAAGGCCGCGAACATCGGCATCAGCCTGCCCGGGACGGGCGAGGAGCCGACGTGTCCGGTCTACGTCGACGGGCGCCACGCGACCACCCTGCGCGGCTCGTACGACGAGCTCGCCGAGGCGTTCCGGCGTCTGATCGACGACTACGTCGAGGAGAAGTACGCCCGGAAGCCGGAAGCAACGGGGCCGGCCGCACGGTGACGGTTCCCCCGCCGCGCCGATCCCGCATCCCATGACCGTGCCGCCCCACGGTCCGGCCGGCGTCCCGCCCGGCACCCGCGTTCGGCTGATCGGCATCGACATCGACGGCACCCTGCTCGACAGTCGCAGCCGCCTCCCCGAACGCAACCGGCGCGCCGTCCGCGCCGCCGTCGAGCGAGGCATCCACGTCGTGCTGGTGACGGGCCGGGCCTACCACCACGCGATGCCGATCGCCCGCCAGCTTCACGGACTGCCGGCACCGGACGCGGCTGCGGGCGGTCACGGGCGCGCGGGAGTCGTTCGACCGACGACCGACGGGTACGGTCCCGGCGGGAACGCCGCGCCGGCCCCCGGCGGGGGGGCCGCGCCCGGTTGCGACGCGACATCCTGCGACGGCACGCTGATCGTCAGCAACGGGGCCCTGACGAAGGGAACCGACGGCGCCACCCGCGCCTGCCGCCTGCTGCCGCGCGCGATCGCGCGCGGCGTCGTGACGGCGATGCGGCCGCGTCATCGGGGGGTCGCCGCGATCTTCGACCGCCCCGGCGCGCGGCAGTACGTCTACGAGGGAATCGACTGGAGCAACCCGAACCGGGCGTGGTACTACGAGCGGAACCGGGCCTACATGACCCGGGCGGAGCGGATCGAGGAGGCGTTGACCGACGACCCCGTCCAGGTCGGATTCACCGGCAGCGTAGCCGAGATGCGGGCGCTGCACGAGGCGATCCGCGACCTCCCGGAAGCAGGCCGGGTCACGCCGATGCTCACCGAGTACCCCGCACGCGACTTCTCGCTCCTCGACATCATCGCCAGGGGCTGCTCCAAGGGCTCGGGCCTCGCCGCGTGGGCCCGCCGCCTGGGTCTCGAGCCGGCCGAGGTCATGGCGGTCGGCGACAACCTCAACGACCTCGAGATGCTGGAGTTCGCCGGCCGGCCGGTGGTCATGGGCAACGCCGTGGCGGAGCTCAAGGCGCGCGGCTGGCCGGTGGCGGCCACCCACGACGACTGCGGGCTCGCGGACGCCGTCGAGGCGGCGGCCGGAGGGCGGTAGGCATCCCGCGGGGGCCAGGGCGCGATCGGGGCGCCCGATCAGGGGGATCGGACACGATGGCGAAGGAACGCAAGGGACTCGTCGTCGTCAACACCGGGAACGGCAAGGGGAAGACCACGGCGGCCCTCGGGGTGCTGTTCCGTGCCTGGGGGCGCGGGATGCGCGTGCGGGTGTTCCAGTTTCTCAAGCACACCGGGTCCCGGTTCGGCGAGAGCCGCGCGGCCGAGAAGCTCGACATCCCCTGGTCGGCCCTCGGCGACGGCTTCACGTGGCTGTCGAAGGACATGGACCGCACGCGGGCCCTGGCGCGCGAGCAGTGGGAGCACTGCCGGGAGGCGCTTCTCGCGGACGATCACGACGTCATCGTCCTCGACGAGTTCACCTATCCGCTGCACTACGGCTGGATTCCGGTGGACGAGGTGCTCGACACCCTGCGCGCCAGGCCGCACATGCTGCACGTGATCATCACCGGCCGCAACGCCCCGGAAGGACTGATCGGGTTCGCCGACCTCGTGACGGAGATGCGCGAGGTGAAGCACCCGTTTCGGGAGCAGGGCATCAAGGCCCAGCCGGGCCTGGAGTACTGACGCGTACTGACGCGCCGCCCCCCCGGGGGGTCAGAGTCCGGCGTCGGCGAGCAGCGCGTCGACGTCGAGCGCCGCCTCGAGGCCGTCGGCCAGCTCGTCGATGGCGCCCTCGAGCACCGGCTCCCAGGCCAGGCTCGACGACGACGCGGCGCGCACCCGCTCGAGCCAGGCGGCCCGGAACCGGTCGTCGGCGAACAGCCCGTGCACGTAGGTGCCCTCGATCCTCCCGTCGGCACTGAGGGCGCCGTCCGGGCCGCGATCCAGTCGGGCGAAGGGGCGCTCGGCTGCATCCGGGCCGCGGGTCCGTCCGGTGTGGATCTCGTATCCGGACAGCGGGGCCCCGCTCCGGGCACAGGCACCCGCGACCCGGCGCACCGCCTTGGCCGGCTCCATCTCCGTCTCCACGTCCAGCAGCCCGAGCCCCTGCGCCTCGCCGGCGGAGCCGTCGACGCCTGCGGCGTCGCGCACGCGGCGGCCGAGCATCTGGTAGCCGCCGCACAGGCCCAGGACCCGGCCTCCCGCGCGTGCGTGAGCCAGGATGTCGTGGTCCCAGCCGTGGGCTCGGAGGCAGGCCAGATCGTCGAGCGTCGATTTCGAGCCCGGCAGCACCACCACGTCCGCGTCCCGCGGCAGGGGGCGGGCGAGGGGGGCCATCACAAGGTCGACGGCGGGCTCCATCCGCAAGGGATCGAAGTCGTCGGCGTTCGCGATGCGCGGCAGCAGCGGCGCCACGACCTTGACGCGGCCGCGGCCGGAGCGGCCGGGCCCGGAGTGCCCGGCTCGCTCGGCTTCGGCTTCCCGAAGGCCCACCGAGTCCTCGGCCGGCAACCGCCGCGCCGCGTCGAGCCAGGGGACCACCCCCCGGCACGGCCAGCCGGTGCGCCGCTCGATGTCGCGCACGCCGTCGGCGAAACGGGTGGGGTCGCCCCGGAAGCGGTTGATTGCGAAGCTCGTGACCTGCGCCGCGTCAGCCGGGTCGAGCACGACGCGCGTCCCGACGAGCGCCGCGATGGCGCCGCCCCGGTCGATGTCCGCGAGCAGGCAGACCGGTGCGTCGACACGGCGTGCGAAGCCCATGTTGGCGATGTCGTTGCGGCGCAGGTTGGTCTCGGCGGGGCTGCCGGCGCCCTCCACCACGACGAGGTCGCTGGCGGCGGCAAGCCGTTCGAAGCTCTCGAGGACGGGAGCGAGCAGACGACCGCGACGGTCGAGGAACGCCGCCGCCGGCCACGTCGCGGCCACCCTTCCCTGCACCACCACCTGCGCGGCGCCGTCCGATTCGGGCTTCAGCAGCACCGGGTTCATGTCGACGGTGGGCGCGAGGCCCGCGGCGCGCGCCTGCAGCGCCTGCGCGCGTCCGATCTCCCCGCCGTCGGCGCAGGCGGCCGCGTTGTTCGACATGTTCTGCGGCTTGAACGGCGCGACCGCGAGGCCCCGCCGCCGCGCGAGCCGGCAGAGCCCCGTCACCACGGTGGACTTGCCGGCGTGCGAGCCGGTGGCCTGGACCATCAGCACGCCCCGCCTCACGCGGCCCCCTCGACCGTGACCAGCCAGGCCTCCGCGAAGCGTCGCACGGACGCGCGGACGCCGTAGACCTCGGCCAGGCGCTCCGTGGTGAGCGTCGCCTCGGGCGATCCATCCGCCACCAGCCGGCCTCCGGCCATCCAGACCAGTCGGTCCGCCGCCCGCGCGGCCAGCGCCGCGTCGTGCATCACCACCAGCACCCCCCGGCCGGCGTCGGCGTAGTCGCGGACGAGTCGCATCACCTGGTGCTGGTGCAGCGGGTCGAGCGCCGCCGTCGGCTCGTCGGCCAGCAGGAACGATGCCTCCGCCGCCATCGCCCGCGCCACGTGCGTGCGGGCCAGCTCGCCCCCGGACAGCGTCGTGCAGGGGCGATCCGCGAGCCGTTCCAGATCGCACGCGGCCAGCGCCCGCGAGATCGCGGCGGCGTCCGCCGTCCCCAGCCGACCGGGCGCCGCGCCGTAGGCGAACCGTCCGAGCGCCACGAGGTCGCGTACCCGCAGGGGCCACGCCACGGGCCGGCTCTGCGGCAGGTAGGTGATGCGCCGCGCCCGCTCGGCCGGGGCGAGCCGCGCCGGGTCCCGCCCTCCGGCGCGCACCGTCCCCCCGGCGCGGGGCGCGAGGCCGAGCACCGCCCGCAGCAGGGTCGTCTTGCCGGCCCCGTTGGCCCCCAGCAGCGCCACCAGCTCGCCGCGGGCGAGGGTGAGCGACGCCTCGCGCACCACGGCGCGCCCCCCCAGCGTCACGCTCAACCCATCGAGGGTGAGATCAGTCATGCGACCTCCGCCGGCGCGCCGCGATCCAGACGAAGACCGGCGCCCCGAGCAGGGCCGCGACCACCCCCAGCCGCAGCTCCGTGTCCGTGGGCGCCAGCCGCACCCCGATGTCCGCGACGACGAGCACGACGCCCGCCAGCAGGGCCGCCGGCGCGAGGGTCCGCGCCGGATCGTGCGCGACCAGCGGTCGCACCACGTGCGGCGCGACGATGCCGACGAAG